>CAYTND010000070.1:0-8888 GCA_964438965.1 uncultured Pirellulales bacterium | reverse complement strand
AGCTCGTCAGGCAGCTTAAATACACCTGTGCCAGGTTTGATATAAACGTATTGGCCGAATGTACCTGTAAAATATGGCGGCACATCACTTTTAACATGGCCGTATTTGAAAAGCTTAAGGCACTTCTGTGGCAATCCTCGCATTTTGCAAAAGTAACAAGCGCCACAACTGGACATAATCGTCCATGTTATGCGGTCTCCCACAGATATGGGTTTACCCGCGGTGTCTCTATCCACGTCAGAGGCCAGTACAGCTATTGTCCCAACAGCTTCATGCCCAAGAACAGACGGCGTTGGAAAAGGTCTGCGACCTTTCCAGGTATGCATGTCAGAGCCACATACAGTCGCCAAACTGATTTTCACCAAAATCGCTCCAGGCTCCAACTTATCCGGAACCGGAAATTCGCGCAGTTCCAATGGCTTTCCAGCGCCCATAAAAAAAATTACCTTACCCATCTGTGGTGACATTTACCTACTCCATAAACACCAAAAACTGTACATCCGACGTTACTAATGCGGCACATCGCGACCGAAAGCCTGGTATTGACAGCATTTTACACCGCCTCCAAATATAATCCACTGCTCATTTCAATTTGATGCCCATTTCAGCAATTATCTCCCGGGCAGCGGCCAACAGGTCGCAGATGTCGGATTCAAAGACTCGGCCGATGTTTCCTATGCCGAAGCAGTCAGCGTTACTTACTTTGCCGGGGTAAATGACGTAGTTCCTTTTAGGCCTTTGCAGCCAGCCGCAATAGAGCGGGTTATTGGGACAGGCTCGAAGTCGATGCAAGCCGGAATCTGTCCACTGGTGTATCTAATTTATTCCACCGTTGCGATAACTGATTGGACCAGCCAAATTGCAATTTGATTGAATTTCGGCGGAAAACTTCCCAAAAATTTGACCATTAACAAACAAACAAAACAGCCGATAAAAAGAGCATAACTGCAACGATATGCAAAAATACAAAAAGTTTTTTGTAGAAAATCAATAATTTACCTAAATGTACTAAACTATCCAATTTAACATTGACGATAAGACTTATTATTGACGGAATATTGTTTTTAAGGGAGATTAAAACTATGGAGGCTTTAGTTGAGCAGCGTAAGGATAGCCGGAATACTGTTTCCTGGCCTGTTAGCGTTTGGATACCGGAAGCTAACAGATTTTTTAACGGTCGAAGTTGCAATATTAGCAAAACAGGCGTCTTTATTACACTTCCGGTAACGGCACCGGTCAGACCAGGCCATATCGTGGAGCTCAATTTTCCCCGAACAGAGGCTTTGGCAAAGGAAAAAGGACAATTTGCCCGCATCAAAACCGGCAAAGTTGTCAGAGTGGACCGCAAGAATCTGCTCGAAAGTGCTGAGATTGGTGTTGGTATCGCCTTTCAGTAGATATAAATTTTTCAGCCATAAGGGAAGAGATTGCGGAGAGTTGTGGCTGTCGGAGAAACGGGGCAATGGAAGAGTAGAGACTGATGACCGAGAGGAGTCATCAGTCTTTTTTTTACAGTCATCCTCGGCTGTAATCCCGAATCTATCAAATCGTTTTATCCCGTTTTAAGAGCTTATCCGGATAACCGTCTCGTTATGAGGCATCGGGCTTCCCTTGGGGATAGAGCGGGTTATTTGGATAGGTAATAGGGAACAGCAGGATAAATCGGAGGGTGTTTTACTTTGATAGTCTTTGCGGTTTTGGTTATAGTATTGGCTGTTTTGTTACCTCACTGATGGTAACCGAACCGTAGTTAGAAGATAATGATGACAAAAGAAGAATTGGAGACTCTCTGGCGGGACAAGAACAACTGGCTTTGGGGCGCAATCTATTACTGCAAAAACGACCCGCGCCTGGTTGTGCCGAAACGTGTTAAATGGACAGGTTGGACAATGAATTTTGCGTACCCATGGCGGGCAATCGGCTTTGTTATTTTCATTATCTTCGCAGCGTCGTTACCTTTTATTATCGAATTGAGGTTGAACATTGCTTCGCCGGTCGTTATAAGTGTAACATTGGCTGTGGTTGCGGTTCTGGTTATTGGGCTTTGTGCGTATTTATCATCGAGGACGGAATAACAAAAGCGTGATTGACATATTGCCAGAGCTGTATTTTGCAGGAAAGGTTGTGAAATTAGTATATGAGTTTGTGAGGTCGTGAACTCTTTTAGGAGGTACCTGTTATGATTACGAGGTGTTGGTTCCCGTTTTGGCCGATAAGGCCATTTTTCGGGATTGAGGCGCTGTGGGGCGTATTGGCTATCGTGGGAGTGGTTTTTTCAGTGATTATGCTCATCGATTGTCTGAAGCGGCCGGTGTCGAAGTTTTATAACCCGCTTACGAAAGAAGGCCAGTATGACAGGCTGATATGGGCTACTGCGATTCTTTTGTCGCTTAGTTTTTATTTTGTAGGGACGATTGTGTATTTCTTTGTTATAAAAAGAGCCAAACCAGAGAGCAAAGAGTAGCAGGGAATAGTTTTGAATTATGAATTGGCGCAGGCTCAGGTTAATTCGACGTTGATAGGCTTTTGCGGTAGGGGGGACTCGGCGGTTATTAGTTCTTTGCCGAGGCGGAACGCTTCTTTGAGCGCTGAAGGATGTTTTTGGATTTCACTGAGGCCATCAACTTTGTTGATAAATAAATTGGTTACGTAATTTATATCCAGTACATCAAAATAAGTTTTCATCGTCAGTCGGACGCTTTCAAACTGCTTTGTACTTTTTGAGCCGCCTACGGCGATGACCATTGCACGGCGGTCGGGTTGGGGGGTAATAAGCTGTTTTTTCAGCACATACTTATACGCCCAAAGACATTGGCTGCGGTCGATAAGCATCTTTGCCTGGGCGCAGACGGTCATAAAGAATATGGGGGTAGCGAAGACGAGCCGGTCGGCATCGAGCATCTTTTTTAAGAGCTGCTGAAAGTCATCCTGGATCTGGCAGGTGCCTGTTGTGTAACAGGAATTACATTCGATGCAAGGAGCAATATTGTAATCTGACAAATGGATATATTCGATGTGTGCACCTGCGGACTCAGCGCCCGCGAGAGCTTCGCGCAAAAGCAGATCGCTGTTGCCTTTAATCCTCGGACTTGTCGAAATCCCAAGTGTTTTAATAATCATATTAGCATCCTTGTTTTGTCTGTTCCATAATTGCAGCTCCTTATATTTCGCCGCTGTTATTCGTTGTTAATAATACAATCTTACCGTTCGAATGGCTCTGCTTCAAACTGTTTTTGGGCAGAGAATTAGGCGTGAGGAATGTCGAGAACAAATTTTTGGAAAAATTCAAGATTTGAGACAAAGTCTGCCGATGAATAATAATGGATTAGCAAATGGGTGGCTCTGGAAAATGACCAATCCGGCCATATTAGTTTGAACTTACTTTGCCTATCTTGTGGGTATTGAACACAAGTCAGATGGAGATGCTGGCATGGTAAGCAAGGGCTAAAAATGAAAAAGGAAAGAGCCACATAAATAAAGGGAGAGCCCGCAAGCTCTCCCCTTTTTCTTTTGTTGGTTTGCTTAATTTACCATATATGTTTTAGATTGCTTCATTTCTGGAATACGATTTTGCCTGCCACGATGGTTGTGTGGACTGAGCGGTCGTGGTCGAGCAGAACCAGGTCGGCGTCTTTTTCGGGGGCGATGATGCCTTTTTTGTCTTCGATTCCCAATAGTCCGGCAGGGTTTTGAGTAACAGTCTTAATTGCGACATCAAGTGGGCAGTCCGTAAAGGCCATGAGTTTTTCGAGGAGCTGACTTAGGCCGAGCGCGGTACCTATAAGAGTGCCGTCTTTGTACCTTGCAGTTCCGTTTTTGGATTCATATTCGACGCCGTTGTAAATGAATTTACCGTCGCCGAGGCCGAGGGCCTGCATGCCATCTGTTATTGGTATGATTCGATTTGGGCCGAGTGTCTCAAAAGCAAATTTCAAAACGGCCGGGTGTATGTGAACGCCATCGGCAATAAGCTGTGTGGTTACGTGTTTTGTCTGAAAGACGGCGACTAATGGGCCGGGTGCGCGATGGTGGAGTGACGGCATAGCATTGAAAAGATGTGTTACATGTGAGATGCCGGCATCGAAACCATCGAGAGTTTGTTGATAAGTTGCGCTGGAGTGGCCGAAAGAAGCAATGATGTTAGAGTCAACGAGGCGTTTAATTATTTGGAGGCTATGGGGCAACTCGGGTGCAATTGTCATTATTTTAAGATGGTCGTTTGTAATGTCCTGAATTTCGTCAAGAACCTGTAAGGATGATGGGCATATACATTCGGGTAGAATCATTCCTTTTTTTTGCAGCGAGATAAATGGACCTTCGAGATGTATGCCGAGCAGATTCGCACCGCCGAGGTCCCGGCCAACATTTTCGGCGGCGATGGTAAGGTGTTGGTTTTCCTGTTCCGGCTTGAATACGGTTGTGGCAAGGAAGCTGGTGGTTCCAAAACGTGCGCAAGTTTGTGATATGGCTTCGAGGGCACCGGGCGTTGCATCAAGTATGTCGCCGCCGCCGGCACCCTGAATGTGAATATCAATAAAACCCGGGGCGATTATTCTGCCCTGTGCATCAAGCGTATTATCGCAGCCAGCGGAGGAATCGATTCGGCCAATTTCTGTGATAATGCCATTTTCGATGAGAATGGATGTGGTTTGTTTATCATCCGGAGCGTCGAACAATCTGCAATTGGTTATAAGAAGTTTTTGTAACATAGCGGTTGCAGGATAATAGATTCGGGGTTTGATTGCAAGACTGAGATGGTAGAAACAATCGTGTAATTTTGTTGACTTTGTGGGTTTTATCTGTTAATTATATATAGATTGCCCACAATTGGTGTGGGCGGCGAGTATTTTGCAAGTCTAAATTAACAGGAGAACTATCATGAAAAAGGTATGCAGAATGTTGGTGCTCAGTGTGCTTGCAGGCTTGCTGTTGAGTAGCATGCTCTGGGCCGAGGATGGCGACAGAAGTGGGGCGGTGCGCGGAATCTTTGTACGGCTGGTCGAGCGAGAGGTTGGTGAACGAGGGTTTATGGGTATCGTCATAAAACCGTTTGAGAGGGATGACCATGTGACTGTGCTCGTACCGCGGCAGCGTGAGGAAGTTTGGCGGGCTGCTCGGAGGCTGCAGGGAGGACAGAAAATAGAGATTTCCTTTGTGACCGAGGCAGGGAATAAGTGGGTCAAGGGTATGGAGGCTGAGCGGCGTGAGGTTATTGAAGAAAGGCCAGAGGGCAGGAGAAGGATGCGTGTTCGGAGAGAGGTCGTGCGCCGAGATGAGGACGAGCGAGAAAGACATAGGGTCAAAAGCCCCGCACATCTGGAGCAGATGGAAGAACAATTAAAAGAAGTCGTCGCAGGGCATCTGGAACGTATGGGCAGAGCGCTGAAAGGGGTCCTCGGAGAACATCTGGAGCGGATGGAAGCAGAGCTTCGAGAGCTTCGGTCGCACATAGAACGGATGCAAGAAGAGATCCAAGAGCTTAGGGCCGAAAATGAGCGATTGAAGTGGCAATTGCGAGAGAGGGGTGGCCCAGAGAGAGAGCGTGAAAGAGAAGTACGGATACGAAGAGAATTCGAGGAACGAAGAGAAGGCAGGGAACGAGAAGAACGCGAGAGACGAAGAGAACGCGATGAAGGTAGAGCGAGAAGGGAGCGTCCAAAGAGTGAGCGCGAAGTTGCGCTCCATCAGTTAGAAGTGATGAGGATGGCACTGCACGCACTTAAGGAAGCCGAGCGCGGGGATGCGGCCGAATTGCTCACGTTAGCCATTCGTGCCCGTGAAGTGATGCTCGAAGGTCGCAGGGACGAGGAGGCACAGAGTATCCGGGAACGGGCTCCTAATCGCGAGCAGCTTATCGAAATCCTGTCCATGGCGGCGAATCTCTGGCGAGAATTTGGTAACGCCGATAAGGGTGCTGTCATTGGACAACTGGCAGAAAAGCTATCAGGTGCGAGGAGACGGCAGGTCGGGGAACGTGAAAAAATCGAGGTCCGAAGAGAGCGCGAGGTGAGAAGGGAAGCTGATAACCGTCGAGAAGGCATGGAGCGAGAAGAACGCGAGGTCCGAAGAAGGCGCGTGGAGCGATGAGAAGCCGGCCTATCTTTGCCCGAAGGTATGATATGATTTCGCAGAGTGCTAAGTTGTTTCGAGTAGAAGAATTTGGTTTTGGAGCGGATATAATGGCCAAGGAAGGAAAGAGCTGGGAAGAGCGATTAGCCGGTGAGCCGGATGAGCTGACGGTTGATTTTGTGGAGTCGCTGTCGATAGATAAACGGCTTTATAAATATGATATTGTCGGCTCAATCGCTCATGCGCAGATGTTAGCTGAACAAAAACTGATTAGCAAAGAAGAATTCAAAGCGATTAAAGAAGGACTTATCGAAATCAGTGAGGAAATCGCAGCAGGGCGGTTCAAACTCGAGAAGAAGTATGAAGATATTCATATGGCCATCGAGGCGGCATTGGTAGCGAAAATCGGTGAGGCGGGTAAAAAACTTCATACCGGCAGAAGCCGTAACGACCAGGTTACCACCGATGTTCGGCTCTGGATGCGAGACCGGATAGAGATTCTGCAGGCCAAGATAACGCTGCTTCAAAAAGTGTTCGTTAAATTGGCGGGTAAGTATGCGGAAGATATAATGCCTGGCTATACACATCTTCAGCGTGCCCAGCCGATAGTTATTGCTTCTTATCTGTTAAGTTTTGTGGAGCAATTCGAGCGTGATTTTATTCGGCTGAAAAATTGCAGTGGCCTGCTTAATATTTCGCCGTTGGGTAGTGGGGCGGTGGCAGGCTCCACGCTGCCGTTAGACAGAAAGAGCACAGCGAAGCAATTGGGTTTTTCGGATATCAGCTATAACAGTATTGACGCGGTCGGCGACAGGGACTTTTGTGCGGAATTTATTTTCGATTGTGCGCTTATTGCGACTCATCTGTCCAGGTTGGCTGAGGACTGGATAATCTATTCATCCAATGAATTCGGGTTTGTTCGGATTGATGATGCCTATTGCACATCATCAAGTATGATGCCGCAGAAGCGTAATCCGGACCTCCTGGAGCTGATTCGCGCAAAGACCGGTAGGGTCTATGGTTCATTGGTGGCTATGCTGACGATTCTGAAAGGTCAGCCGTCGGGCTATAATCGCGATATGCAGGAGGACAAGGTCCATATTTTCGCTGCAAGCGATACGGTCGAGGCCTGTTTGGATGTGGCGCGCGCGATTGTTTCACATACGAAGTTCAATACGAAGAAGATTTCGGCTGAGCTGGAGGAAGGGTTTTTGGATGCTACTGCTTTAGTTGAGTATCTGGTTGGAAAGGGTGTCGCTTTCCGCGAGGCGCACGGTATTGTCGGGTCTTTGGTTGCTTACTGCGAACAACAGAATAAAAAATTGGCTGGGCTTAGTCTGGAAGAGCTGCAAAAGTATTCGGTTTCGATTGAGACGGACGTGTATGAAAATCTCGGTGCGGCAGGCGTTGCAGATAAGTACGTTACCGCCGGTTCAGCCGGACCAAAACAGGCGAAAGAGCAAATTGCATACTGGAATAAGCAGTTGGGACAGCGATGAGTGCGAGTGAAGATGAAATGACCGCCTGGTTTACACGCCACAGCACGTTGTCCGCATCAGATTTTCCTATCGGCATCGGTGATGATATGGCCCAGGTTCGGCTGGGTGAGGAGTCGGTCCTTATCACGACAGATATGCTGCTGGACGGTGTGCATTTCGACTTGAGAGAGGCGACTTTAGAACAAGCCGCATATAAGGCTATGGCGGTCAGCGTTAGCGATTGTGCGGCGATGGCGACGGTGCCTGTTGCCGCGGTGGTATCGGTTGCGCTGCCAAAAGGGTTCGGCGAAGAAGAATTAAAACAGCTCCACGCAGGTATTGTTCGTGCAGGCGATAAATTTGGCTGTGCGCTTGTGGGCGGTGATATTACAAGCTGGAATGACGAAGAGCCGTTCGCGATAAGTGTGGCGATGCTCAGTAAGCAGGGGGGCAATGAGCCTGTAAAGAGGTCGGGTGCAAAGCTGGGTGATAGTATCTGTGTAACAGGTTCGTTAGGCGGGGCAGCTTGTGGGAAACATCTGGAATTTGAGCCGAGAGTCAAAGAGGCGCTAAAAATCGCTCAAATGGTAACGGTAAATTCAATGATTGATATAAGCGATGGACTCAGCAGCGATTTAAATCGAATTTGCAAAGCAAGCCGGGTGGGGGCTATAATAAACGCAGAGCAAATTCCAATATCGGAACAAGCCAGAAAAAATGCAGAGCCGCTAAGTTCCGCTCTAAATGACGGTGAGGATTTTGAGCTGCTTTTTACTCTTTCGCAGCCAGACTACCAGAGATTATTGGATATGTGGGATGCGCCGACAGCGATTACACAAATTGGTACCATTACTGATACTAAGAAAATGGAAATAAAAATGCCGGATGGCCAGATTAGTGATTTGCAAAGTAAAGGGTACGACCATCTTGGGAATTGATAAAGAGTATTGTGGAGGTATGAATTATGAGAAGTAGATGTTGGGTTATAGGGATTGGTTTTTTTCTGTTTTTTAGTTTTGCTGCTGCCGTAACAGGCGTGGAGAAGCTGGACCGTGGGTTGGTGGCCCTTGAACGCAAAGATGGCTCGGTATTCCTTAGTTGGCGTCTGCTGGATAGCGATCCGGAAGATATCGCTTTTGAAATCTTGCGGGGCGGTCTTAAGTCCACCATGACTCGATTAACGAAGGGAAAGCCATATCGACAAACTAACTTTGTGGATAAAACTCCCAAAAAAGGTACGGGCAGAATAATCCATGTTTATGAACTCTACGCTTACAGTGGGGGAAAAAAAGCCCGAATGGTGGGAAAAGTTACTGTTAAGCTGACCGGCAGGGCCAGACC
>CAYTND010000069.1:0-8902 GCA_964438965.1 uncultured Pirellulales bacterium | reverse complement strand
GATGGGGATAGCAATTGCCGATTTGAAGACGCCTATTACGAAAACGACCAATGCGATAACCGTATTAACAAAAGAACAAATAGGCAGGGCTAAATTCGCAAGGCGCCAAACCGCTTGTATTCGCTGCGGCAGGTGCCTGGAAGTTTGCCCTGAGAATTTGAAT
Source organism: uncultured Pirellulales bacterium (assembly GCA_964438965.1). Lineage (GTDB taxonomy): Bacteria > Planctomycetota > Phycisphaerae > Sedimentisphaerales > Anaerobacaceae > NIOZ-UU13. The sequence continues at coordinate 8,739 of CAYTND010000069.1, read as the reverse complement.
CCTACGAAAATCGCCCATGCTATCAAATATAATCTCTTAGATGTAGCGGAAGGATATTATATGAGTGCGTGTATGGAGTGCGGCTGCTGCAGTTATGTCTGCCCGGCTAATATAGAGGTGACAGGGTATATCAAGACAGGCAAAATCTTTCTTGCCAGACAAAAGAAGAAAGTTCCGGGATAATATGAAGCACGAAGCACGAAATTCTAAGTCCGAAACAAATTCAAATGACAAAAATCCAAAATTCAAAACGTTTTGGTCATTTGAGAATTTGAATTTTGATATTGTTTCGGATTTCGATATTCGAATTTCGGATTTATTAGAGATATGAGATAGAAGAAAATGCTTACAGATATAAGAGTATCTTGTTCGCCGCATATCAGTGAACGTCTTTCGACGCGCAGCGTGATGATAGATGTTATAATTGGTTTGGCACCGGCTATGGCGGCGGCCGGCTATTATTTCCGCATCCATGCGCTTATCCTTATCTGTACCTGTGTTATCTCGTCAGTGGCGGCTGAATGGCTTTGCAATGCGATTCGCAAGAAACCAAATTCGCTTGACGATTTCAGTGCTGTAGTTACGGGTATAATCCTTGCGTTGTCGCTTCCGCCGAGTCTGCCTGTTTGGGTGGCGGTAATCGGCAGCGTTTTCGCCATCGCAATCGGTAAAATGGTTTTTGGCGGACTCGGCGCCAATATTTTCAACCCTGCTATGGTCGGCAGGACATTTCTGACCGCATCTTTTGGTGTTTTGATGACGACTTGGATGGTGCCGGCGACAATCAATTCCGAAATTGCTGAAATCGACCCTGACAATAAGGTCAAGGCAGTGGCTGAGGAAGGGCTCGTTCATGCGCGGACGCGGGCAACGCCGTTGGCCTGGAGCAAAGAGGCCATAAAAGCCGAGCAGAAAGTTAAGGCCTTTGCAAAGGCCCTATCTCAAGCGGAGGAGAGGGTCAGGGAATGCGCCGAAGGAAGGCTGGAATCCGCACAAGGGGCCGAGGCCTACGCGCGAGCGGTCGCCCAAGTAGAGCAGAGGACTGAGGCCCTCGCAAAAGCCAAGGATGAAGTCCAGAAACGTGTCGAAGCGATTAATGAGCAATTTCGCGCTGCGTTCACGGGGGAAGTGGGGGGCTGCCTGGGCGAGACGAGCGCAATCGCTCTGTTGATTGGCGGGGTTTACCTGCTGCTTAGAAAGACAATAAGCTTTCACATACCTGCTGCGCTGTTGATTTCGGCGTTTGTGTTCGCGGGGATTGCTTATCTGATAAATCGGGATGCCTATGTTCAGCCGTGGTTTCACCTGAGCAGTGGCGGTTTATTGTTGTGTGCCTTTTTCATTGCTACCGACCCTGTTACGGCCCCTTTGACACGGAGGGGAATGTGGATTTTCGGCATCGGAGTAGGAATGTTGACGATGCTTATAAGAATTGTCGGAGAATATCCGGAAGGCGTGATGTTTTCTATTCTCTTGATGAACGCCGTAACGCCTTTGATTGATAGACTCTGTAAGCGGATTCCGGCTGGAGGTAAGCCGAGTGCTTAAAATAAAACACTTTATCCAAGAAAGCTGGCTTCTGATTGTGGCGTCGTTTGCCTTTGGGCTGCTGATAGCGGTAGCGAACGCATCTTTAGACGCGCGAATAAAACAGAACGAAAAGGACAAACTCGATAACCTGATGAAGTCGCTTATCAGTGACGCCAACGATTTCCAGATTGCGATAGAGCAGGCGGAGATACCCGGCGACAAAGGCAGGGTCGAAACGACAGACGTTTACAAAGCCCTTGGGGACGATGGGGACTGCATCGGGTTTGCATTTGTTGCCGTGGGGGCCGGCTTTGCCGACAAAATCAAGCTTGTGATAGCAGTTGACGGCAAGTGTGAGAAGTTCTTCGGCTTTAAGGTGCTCTCAAGTAATGAGACACCGGGATTCGGCAGCAAGATTGCAGACGACGACCCTGAGAGTGATGAGGATTTTGCGGACCAGTTCAAAGGGGCGCCCGCTCAAGAGGTTGAGCTTATTAAAACCGGCAAGCTTGAAGTAATAAAGAAAATCGACAGTCAAATAGTAGCAATAAGCGGCGCGACCGTGAGCAGCGACGCTGTGGTGAAGATATTTAATATGTACACGGACAAGATAAGAGAGCAACTACGACAGAAGGGACTAATCGGCGATGGCAAATGAATCGCAGCCAACAACCGGTCTTTATAAGGAAACGCTCATGGCCGGGCTGTGGCGTGAAAATCCGGTCTTTCGACTGCTTTTAGGAATGTGCCCGACGTTGGCGGTTACCGCCGCAGTCAAGCCGGCCCTGACTATGGGTCTTTGTGTAATCTTTGTGCTTGTCTGCAGCAACATTATAGTCAGCCTGATGCGCAACCTTCTCAAGCCGCATCTGCGAATCCTCATGTTTACACTGACAATAGCAACTTTCGTTACTATAGCGGATTTATTCTTGAAGGCATTTGCGCTGCGAATGAGCGAAACACTCGGTCCTTATGTGCCGCTGATTATCGTCAACTGCATTATCATTTGCCGTGCTGAGGCCTGTGCCAGTAAAAATGGCCTGGTTGTGAGTGTCATCGATGCGCTGGGAATGGGTGTGGGCTTTACACTTACATTGTGCGTCTTGGCTGCTATCAGGGAGCTGCTCGCAACAGGTATGATATTCGAAGTGCAGGTGATGCCGGATGCTTTTGTGCCGTGGGCGGCGATGGGTATGCCGGTAGGAGCATTTATAACTTTGGGGCTGATGTTAGGATTGGTGAACTCGACCAGCAAAAAGAAAGCAAAGAGTTCGTGCCATGAGGTGTGAAATAATGGATACGCTTAACATTCTACTTATGGGTTTCATATCTATCGTGATAATCAACAACCTTGTTTTTACGAAATTTCTGGGTATCTGTCCATATCTCGGTGTTTCGGGCAGAATCGATATGGCTTTCGGTATGGGGCTGGCGGTAACATTTGTTGTAACTCTAAGTGGCACGCTGACATGGATGATTGATAATTGGATCCTGATGAAACTTGGTCTGGAGGTTACGCGATACGTTTGTTTCATATTGGTTATTGCAGGTGCCGTGCAATTGGTGGAAATGTATCTGCGAAAGTTTTTCCCTTCTTTGTATGAAAGCTTCGGTATATTTTTGCCGCTGATTACAACGAACTGCGCAATATTAGGCTTGTGTTTGTTTATAAACCTCTGGGGCATTAACCGTCTGCTTGAAGCGGTTGTTCTTAGCTTCGGTGCCGGCATCGGCTTTACGATGGCGATTTGCATTATGGCCGGCATTCGTGAAAATCTGAATTTGGCTGATGTGCCGGAATGTCTTAAGGGTGCGCCGATTACGCTGATTACCGCTGGCATACTTACTCTGGCCTTTATGGGGTTTGCAGGAATGATAAGGTGAGAAAGTGAGCTAAAGTGCCTAAAGTGAGCTAAAGTGCCTAAAGTGAGCTAAAGTGCCTAAAGTTATTTGCTTTTTTAACTTTAGTTCACTTTAAACTATTTTGTGTCTAAGAGAAAAAAATGATTTTGGCAGATATTTTACAGTTGTGGAGTAGTGTATGGCCGGCGGGGGTTACAATGCTTGGTCTGGGCAGCGGTTTTGCGCTGGTGCTTTTGATAGCAAGCGAAAAGCTCAAAGTCGAGGTTGACCCGAAGATAGAGCAAATTCATGAGGCTTTGCCAAATCTCGACTGTGGTGCCTGTGGCTTCGCGGGTTGTGGTCAGTATGCGAAAGCCGTTCTGGGAGATCCGGAACTATTAGGCAAATGTGCACCCGGCGGACCGGAAACGTCGTCGAAAATCGCAGACGTATTGAATCTGCAGGTCAGCGACTCAGGCCCCCAACAAAGACCAATCGTGCGCTGCCGTGCTCGCACAGCCGACAAAACTTTATATGCACAGTATCAGGGCATACAAAGCTGTATTGCTGCCAACGCATTGGCTAATGTGCAGGCCTGTGGGTTCGGGTGCCTTAGCTTCGGTGACTGTACGAGAGCGTGCAAGTTCGATGCTCTGCACATTGTTGACGGTATGACTATCGTTGACTATGAGAAATGCACCGGCTGCACGGCCTGCTCGAAAGCTTGCCCACGCAATCTAATCGAGATGGTTCCTTTCCATTATGAGAATATGATGATTGTTGCCTGTAACAGTAAGGAGACGGGCAAGAGCACACGGTCAATCTGCAAGGTGGGCTGTATCGGCTGTGGCATCTGTGTTAAACAGACAGATGTATTCTTGGTGGAGGACAATCTGGCCCGGATAGACTTCACCAGATACAAGCCCAACGAGCAAGCCGAAACTGCAATGAACAAATGCCCAACCAAAGTAATTATCTACCGCGGCAAGACCGCCCCCGAACCACCCCAACCCGGCAAAAAGCCTGTTGCTGCGACAAAAGCATAATCCGAACCACTTATATGTTATCATCCTGGGGCTTATACTTTATGTATTTTTCTGCGCCGGTGGTTTTGATAAGCTCGTAATTCGGCTGAGAGGTTATCAAAATTGCCTCGGTGCCCGGTAGTTTCTCGATTAGAGCAAGGCCCTTTTCAGAACCCATTACGCTGACCGCTGTGGCAAGGGCATCGGCGTCCGTTGCATTGTTTGCGATAATGGTTACACTTGATAGGCCTTCGGTGCTTGTTCCGGTTTTGCGGTTTATGATATGACTGTAGCGTTTGCCTTCGATTAAAACAAACTGCTGATAATCGCCGCTGGTTGCGACCGCTACGTTGGCCAATTGCAGTTTCAACATAACATCGCGCCCGGCAATATCTTTATCTGAGTTTGGGTTTTGCAGGCCGATTACCCAATGTGTTCTGCCTTTTAGCGGTGTCCCGAAGCATCGAATATCACCGCCGAGGTCAACCATACCGCCGATTGCCCCACCGGTTTGCATTGCCTCGACTGCTTTGTCAACGGCATAGCCTTTAGCTATCCCGCCGAGGTCCAGCCGCATACCATCAACGCTGAACTTTACAGTTCTGTTTTGTTCATCAAGTTTTAACTTCTCAAAACCCACTTTCGATTTGGCCTGGGCGATTTGCTCTTTGGTGGGAGCAACTTGTTTTTTTTCAGCGGAATGGAATAAATCTACCAGAGGGCCAACGGTAATATCAAATGCTCCACGTGTAAGTTTGCTGAACTCGATGCTTCTTTGCAAAACTTCATACGTTGATTGGCTGAGGTGGACTGCTGTTTTGGCGCCATCTTTATTGACCCGGCTTATTTCCGAGTCGCTCTTGTAGTCGCTCATCAGATAGTCAACCTTGTGGATTTCTGCAAGAGCGGTTTCGATGCATTTCTTAGCTGTATTTGAATCTTCTGCGATGACGACGGCGCGGGCGAATGTCCCCATGACCAGCCGATAGCCGCTGTCGAGTTCGACCTGTTTGTTAGTATCGGCGGAAAAATAAATCGCCACCATTAAACAAACGACAAAAACTGTAATCACAATATGGCCAATTTTCCTGTTCATAAGAAATCCTTTCTAAGACAGGATTTGATAATTGATAATCAAATGATAATCAATAGAAAATAATCAATAATCAGCTTATAATGCCGCTATGCGCAAAAAAGAAGTAACAATATTGACTGAGCGTGTTGAGCGGGAGTTTCTGCCTTTTGTCCGCAGGCCGGGCAGATATATCGGCGGCGAAATAAACCAAATCAAAAAGGACCTCTCGCAATGTGAGCTGACGGTAGCATTGTGCTTCCCGGATATTTACGAAGTGGGGATGAGTAATAGCGGGATAGCTATTATATATGATATTCTTAACAGTATCGACGGTGTAGCAGCCGAGCGGGTCTTTACACCCTGGATTGGTGCTGAAAAGGTCTTGCGCGAGAAAGAAATCCCCCTGTTTAGTCTCGAATCCAGAGCGTCGCTAAAGAGCTTTGACGTCGTGGGCTTTAGCTTGAGCAGTGAGCTTTGCTATACCAACGTGCTTAATATGCTCGACCTCGGCGGTATCGATGTCCGTAGCTGTCAGAGAAGCGAAGACGACCCTTTGATAATTGCCGGCGGCGGGCAAGCGGTCTGTTGTGAACCTATGGCGCGGTTCATTGACCTGTTCGTGTTGGGCGAGGGCGAAGAATCTGTGGTTGAACTTGTACAACTGGTTAAAGCCCGAAAAAAAGCCGGCGCGACAAAAGAAGAGATCCTTCTCTGTGCTGCTAAGAAATTTGACTGGGTTTATGTTCCGAACCTTTATACGTTTGAATATAACGGGGTAAAAATAAAATCTTTTCGACCGAAATTGTCCGATTTACGCCGACAGTTCAAAAATACTGTGGTGGAGGATTTTGAAAATGCCACTGTGCCGTTTACCCCGATAGTTCCGTTTGTGCAGGCCGTGCAAGAAAGAGTCAGTGTTGAGATTATGCGCGGCTGTCCGGGTCGATGTAGATTCTGCCAGGCGAGCTTTTGCAGAAGGCCTGTCCGCTATCGCAGTGTCGAGAAGATTATCGATATCGCGAAGGCCTGCTGCCAATCAACGGGATTTGATACTGTCAGCCTGCTGAGTTTATCAAGTGCCGATTATCCGGAACTCGAAGAATTGGTCGCCGGCCTTGGTGCGTATTTTCAGGATAAGCACGTGGGCTTATCTCTGCCGAGTTTGCGCGTTGGCCATCAGTTGAAACTGCTTCCGAAGTTACTGACTTCGGTAAGAAAGGGCGGCCTTACGATTGCAGTCGAGGCGGCAAGTGAAAAATTAAGACAAGTCATTAACAAGCCCTTAAAAGATGAGGACCTGTTCGCCGCGGCCGAGGCGGCGTACGGGGCCGGCTGGCAGCGATTGAAATTGTACTTTATGGTAGGTCTGCCAGGGGAGACTTTGGAAGATGTAAAACAGATTGTGCAGTTATCATTTCTATTAGCCAAGCTGCGAAAAGGAATAGATGGTAAGACGGGCCAGATTAATATTACCGTAAGCTGGTTTGTGCCGAAGGCTCATACGCCGTTCGGCTGGTTGGCCCAAAAGCCAAAATCATATTTCGAGCAGGCGAAACAGTTGATACTCGATGAGAAAAGAAAACTTCGTGCGAAGTTCCTAAAGTTTAAGTTCCACAATATAAACCGCAGCGTACTGGAGTCGGCTGTTAGCCGGGGTGACAGACGTTTATGTGATGTTATTGAGACGGCCTGGCGGGACGGTGCGAAGTTCGATTTGTGGGATGAATGTTTTGACTTTGAGATATGGCGGAGGGCATTTAAGAAATTCGGGTTCGATTTGGAAAGTCTCGCACAAAAAGAATTTGAGCAAGATGAGATTTTACCGTGGGAGCACTTAGGTGGCCCGGGGAAGAAGTATCTGTTAGGGCATCTTGAGAAGGCGAAAGCAATTGAGAATTTAGAATGATCATTAGATGCTCGATTCTTGATACTCGATGCTCGTAAGAGGAGAAGTACGAAATACGAAATACGACCTGCTGCGACGAGCGCAGCACGGCGAGAGCACGAAACAATATCAAAATTCAAATATTCCAATGACTAAAATAGTTTTGAACACTTGAAAAATTGATTTCGGATGGCTGGTGAGATTGTTAGATGGAGAAAAAAATATGAATATTGCAGTAGTTAATTTCGAGGAAAGGTTTGCAAAAATTAAAGAACAATTATCTCCTAAAATAATTGCGCAAATGAATAACTATCATTTCAAGTTAGTAAAATTACAAGGAGAATTTATCTGGCATAAACACCCTGAAACTGATGAAGCTTTTATGATAATCGACGGCAATTTTCAAATTCATTTGAGAGATAGAATAATCCAATTAAAAAAGGGAGAGATGGTAGTTATTCCAAAAGGAGTAGAACATAAACCCTTTGCTAAAGAAGAATGTAATGTTCTGTTAATTGAACCTGAAGGTACTCTCAATACCGGAGATGCAGGTGGTTACCTGACAACGACAGAATTAGAATGGATTTAGAAACTAAAGCAGTGAGAATGAATTGAGGATAAAAAATGGGAATTCTCTGGGAAGTAGTACAAACCGGCCTGATGTATGGTCAGAAGCGAAAATCCGATTCGGTTGAGGATCGAGTCCAATCTCTTGAGGAGCAGCTTACGTTGACGCAGAACACATTGCGTGAGTTGGTGAAGAAAATTGAGGAGATTCACGGACTTGATATAGACGGAGATGGCAAAATCGGTTAGACATTATCCTGATCGAGAAGTCTAACTGTTGTTGAGCCGAACCCTCCTTCGCCTGCGGCTTCGGAGGGCTGGTGAGCTTTTCATTATGTATCTATGATAGAGGTGGTAATATGCGAAAGATAGTGATATTGATTTTCTGTTGGCTTATAGTCATAGGCTCAGGATGCGGTGAACAGTCGGGGCGTGTGCAGACTGGGAATCCAGAGGATAAACTTCAAGTGATAGTATGTCTTGAGACGAGGAACGAGGTCGTTAGCATTATGTCCGGATACCAGGGGCCTGTCTATACGGTGATAACAAAAGATGGAAGGACACTTGGAGAAGACCTCTCCGAACAAGAGCTACAAGTAAAATTGCCGAATATTTATCATTTCCTGAAAACATCGTATGCAGACGACGAAACAGGCAGCGCAGTCTGGGCCGGCAGATGATGAGGCGGCAACTTCGTGATGCTAAGCCATCCCCAAGCTGCGCTTGAGGCTGCCGCCCAGCCGTCAAGACAGCGGCCTTTGCGTTTTTCAGTAGCATTGGTGAGTGAAAAGTAACGTTTTTCGCAGGGTGACAGT
>CAYTND010000068.1:0-8995 GCA_964438965.1 uncultured Pirellulales bacterium | reverse complement strand
ACCCCAGTGCACAAACTTGCCACTGCTGCCGTGATAGACCGCACCGTAACCGGGTCGGCTGATTTTGCCGCCCGGCTCTTTTCCCGTCCTTTTTTCAGCCGGTACCGCATTGCCCGTATGCTGATTCCACGTCAGTACCCAATCAGGGTTCTTGAATGTATAGGTAACGTCCATTGTAACGGCACTGTCCCACAGACCCTTGGTCGGTGCTGTACCGGTCGCCTCGATGATAACAGGCCCGGTGCCGTCGGCGCCCATCCACCACATAGCACAACTCATAACGTGCGCACCGCGGTCGCGAATTTGCCCACCGCCGGACTCCATTATCCAGCGGAACACACCGTGACAATACTTCTTGTTGTAAGGCCGCCAGCGCAGCGGACCCAACCACAGGTCCCAGTCCAGCTCAGCAGGTGGGTCGCTGTCAGGCACAGGATTCTTGTCCTCCGGACTGTTGTAGTGAAAACAGGTTACCTTGTCAATGTGACCGATATTGCCGTTGACCAGATACCGATGCGCCAGATAGGCTTCCGGCTGCGAGCGACCCTGGGAGCCGACCTGGACAGAAACCTTGTTCTTCTTTGCAGCGGCGACCATCGCCTTGCCTTCCTCGATGGTACAGCAGGCCGGCTTTTCGACATAGACGTGCTTGCCACATTCAGCCGCGTGCACCATCTGAACCGCATGCAAGTGGTCCGGCGTGGCGATAACAACCGCATCGATGTCTTTGCGTTCGAGAATATAACGGTAGTCGCGATACGCATCGACGCCCGGACCGGCTGTTTTCACCGCGTTGGCAAGCCGCTTTTCATCCGCGTCACAGACCGCCGCGATGTTCACCTCGCCTCTATCGCGCCTTCCTACCATATCGCGTAAATGGTATCCTCCCATACCGCCGACGCCGATATGGGCCATCGTCAACCGCTCGTTTGCACCTGTCCGCCCCGGCGCTGCCAAGACGCCGGATGGTATAAGATACGGCACGCTCACCGCCGCACCTGCGGCAGCTAAGAATTCACGCCTGTTGAGTCGATTTGTTCGTTTCATCGTTCTATCACCTTTCTGTTCTCTAATTTCAGCTATCAAATAAGCTGCTTTTACTTCTGCAATTACATCCAAGTCCACTCCACGCTATCCTACTTCAACGGCTTGACGTTTGTCTTCTTCGTGGGCACCAGTTTAACACATGGCAATCCACGAACCTTCACACCTCGCTGTCGCAGCGATTGCGCTATATTAAGCTTGAAGTCCTCGGGGCAGCTTTGAAGTCCTGCTCTTAGCGCCCCAACCACACCTTTGATCGGAATTCGCTGCAATACCAGCCGGGCGTCCTCACGCAGATCTCTGTTTGACAACAAAGCAGCTATCGGCTTGATGGACCTTCTGTTGCCAATCTCCGAAAGCATCCACAGCACTTCACGGCGGACGGGCACAGGTTGCTCATCGCCCAACAACTCAACCAGCTTGCCGACAACAGCCCTCTTTTCATTGCCGGCCCCGGGACGACCGGAGTGGCGAACTATCTTCCACAATCCACGCTTCGCCGCACGAGCAACCTCAAGCTCTTTGTCAGTCATTACTCTCGCCAACGGCTTGACCGCTGCGGCCCCGACTTCGCCGGCGCTCAGCCAAGCCTCTGTTCGCATCTTGGCGTTGTCGTCCCTTATCCCTGCCATCAGCTCTTCCACTGCTTTTTTGCGGGCGGCACCGGCAGTTCCCGACATCACTCCGGCAGCCACCACCGCAAGGGACGCTTTTTTAGAATTGTTCATAGACATACCCTCTCTGATTATTACTCAGGTTTCACGAATCACTTTCAAATCACAAAGCATTCTACCTTACATATTGGTTTTGTCAATGATTTTTTAGACGTGCAGTAGTGATTCACACAATATGGGATTATTCGATATCAGCGATATCGCTTTGAGGCTTACCAACCAGATAGATTCTGTTTTTGCCGCTGCGTTTGGCCTCCAGCAGTGCCTTGTCCGCCTGCTGAAAAAGCTCCTGAATTGTCGAACCATCCCGCGGGAAACTTGCCAGTCCGCCGCTTATCGTCAGAACCCCCTTACCTTCCGGGCCTAATCCGGCAAGTGCGGACAATTCGGATTTCTCTAATTCTCTTACGAACCGCTTTGCTATAAAGATTGCTTCCTTAGGATGGTCGGCTCTGGCCGAGCGCCTCTCGGCGCCCTCGGCGGGTGCGCCAACCGGTTTAGCCTGGGGCTCGTCCCAGAAAACAACTGCAAACTCGTCACCACCAATCCTGCCGACAACGTCATGGCCGCGGCAGCAGCGCCGCATCAAAACAGCAGCCTGTCTTAAAATCTCGTCACCGGCACAATGACCGTAAACGTCGTTGTAATGTTTGAAGTCATCAATATCAAAAACAAGCAGTGTTACCCGCCCGTTTCCTTTCCTGGCGTGTTCTATAATCTGCCGGGAAAATTCCCAGATATATCTCCTGTTTTTCAGACAGGTTAAATCATCCTCCGTAGCCAATCTTTCAAGGTGCTTGATTTTCATTTCTATTGTTGCATCGACAGGTGCAGAGAGGCCGATCTGGGCCGCACTGCGGCCCTCGGTGGTCATAATGGACTCGTAAAATCTGTCCGGCTGAACCGGACAAATCAAATAATCGTCTGCCACACTTGTCCCGTTGCAGGCCGAGCCGACCAGTCGTATCGCTATCGGCTCTTCGTACATCTGTGCTAAAAGAACAATTTTCGCATCGCAGCTATCTCGCAACACTCTCAGGGACGAACTTAATTTTGCCGAGGTCCCGAACATCACAATGCCGATTCCTGCAAAGTCATTCTTCGCTACCGCATCGATCGCATCAAGCATACTGGCGCAGAGTTCACAGCGATTCTCTGCAATGGCACCGGCATCCAAAAAGGCTTTACCGATGTCGCCTACAAGCAGAATTTTACGAGTGTCCCGGTCAGAGGATGAACTATAGCTTTTCATCTACCATCACCTGCAACGGCAAATTGGAATCACTCTTTGCCAATGTCATTGTTCTCATTTAACTCACAGCAGTAAAAAGGCCTAAAAAGCGCAAAGAAAATGCCTCCAGCCAATCTTTATACTAACAAAATCTACAGAAAAGTCAACTCAAATCCCCCAAAACGGCTGATTGCTGATGTTCTATTGTCAATAATACTAAAAGACCACCAAAAACAAGCATCAATTACTCGGCAGGCCATCCAGATTCTTTTTGACTTGCTCGGCACAGAAACTGTCCGGATACAAATTGAGGAAGCTCTCCAGAGTTGCCCTGGCATCCGCTAAATACTTTTTCTTCTGCTCCGAATTCGACTCACCCTGATACAGACCAATCTTCAAAAGACCTAATTCGTACAACGCTAACATCCCACCATCAGTCCTGCCGAATTCTTTGTGCAGCTCGCTTAATTTCTCGGCCCTGAGCTGCTCGTCGGCGAGGAGTTTTGCCTGAGCTAACAGAATGTTGTCACGAAGCCGGTCTTTGTCTTCTATTTGCTCCAGCAATCCGTCGAGGCGCTGGGAATAATCCCGGGCATGCGGATTTAGCATAACAAACTCCGCCAGACGTTCAATTGTTCCTGCCTCATCTGTTCGATTTTCAGGCCCTATAAACGTCCGCAACTGATACAATCTTCTTTGCAGCTCGTTTAACTTCGGTACTGTCATAACCGAGTCAGCCGGAAGACGAAACAGGCCGAACAATGACTCCTCTGATGTTTGTTCTTTTTCGAGCAGCTTCGACCGCTCAACCGCTAACATAGTCTCAGCCTGGCCAAGAAGCTCATTTGCCTGCTCAAATTTACCCTGACCGGCCCAATGTTTTGCGATACGCCATCGAGCTTCGAGCGATTCCGGGCTGTTCCCGAAATCCCAGTATAGCGTCCACCATATCTCACGTGACCTTTCGTATGGATAATCGCTGTAAAAACGCAATATTTCTTTTTGCCCAAGCACATTAATATCCGGACTGTATTCGCTCAGAAGCGCTTTGCAGTAAAGTGCTATCGGCATCCGACGACTGTTGAAACGTTTGCTTATAAACAAATCGTACTGCTCGAACAGCCATTGTCTTTTCGCCTGATACTCTAACTCTTGTGGCAATATAAACCAGCTTGGCCAACGGTCAAAACGTAATTTATCCTGGATTTCCTCTTTCAGCTTTTCACGCAGCGCTATTGGGTCGGAAGCGTCAAAGAAACCTTCCAGGTATTTGCTCTTAACAGGGTCTCTCGTCGTTCTGTCCAGCGCTTCTGTGATACTGTGGTCGTGAAATTCGCTAATGTGCTCCGGGTTATTCTTGGCCACATAAAGCTGATAGTCTAATTCGTCAAAGCCGATTGTTACTTCGAACACAACAACCGCCAACACGAGTGTAATGGTAGTGAAAATCCAGACCAGGCCCGGCCGATAACGCGTATAATGGCCTATGCCGAGAACAAACCCTGCTATGGTCAAACCATCAATCCAGGCAAAAATCCAGGGCGCGAAGGAAAAGCCCCATTTAATAGGTTCTACACCCCTGACACCACCGAAGTATGCCCAGTAAAGAAGCTGTGGAGCCGTGCACAACACAATCGCAACAAAACGCGAGCGAAAACGAAGAGGCCGACACGCCACCGCAATACAACTGACCAATAGACAAATCGCAAAACCCGGCAAATCGGCTAAAAAAAACACCGCCAATATCAAAGGAAAACTGTACCCGAAGCTCATAAGCTGCGATATCAACACAGGAACAATTGACAAAATACCCATAAGCAGTCCTAAAACAACAATCTGCCAGGGGTATTCGAATATGCTCACTCCGCTTATGATTGTCTGGCCCAAATGCCAGAATTGCGGCCTTGCTGCCGCCTGAACGTCGAACGACCAAAATGAGCCGGTTGCTATCTTCGACCAGAAAAAACAGCTTACACCAAAAGCCGCAACAGCAAGAAGCCAGCACCGCTGAACATTCTTATGGCTGTAGTGCAGCGTGGGGCCAACCGCCATAAAAGACTTCGAGACCGCTATCGGCGCCTTTTCCGTCTCTTTATTATCCATAGGCCTACCTATTGCCTATTGATTATTGATTATTGATTATTTTCTATTGAATTTTAGTGCCGATTTTCTTTTCAATAGTCAATAGTAAATAGAAAATAGTCAATCTTACGTCCCTTCACCGCTGCTGGCAAGGTAAGCAACCTGCTCGGCTGTAAGTTTGTCTATGCTAATCGACTTTAGTTTGAATTTGCTTACCTGCCACTCTATCTCCATCGGGACATCGTGCACGGCAACAGAAAGCTTGCCTCGTTTTTTTACCACGTATTCAGCCTGTAACGCCTGCGTCGCAAAACTCATATCCATCACGCTCGCAGGATGCCCCTCAGCGGCCGCAAGATTAATTAACCGTCCTTCAGCCAAAAGATAAATCCGCTTGTTATTTTTCAGGATATATTCATCAACGTAGTTGCGCACATTACGGATTACCTTTTTGCTGAGCTTTTTCAGGGCTGGAATATCTATCTCAACGTTGAAATGTCCACTGTTGGCGACAACCGCTCTGTCCTTCATCGCACGGAAGTGCTCAGCCCGTATAACATTTTTATTGCCCGTAAGCGTTACGAACAGCTCACCGGCTTTTGCCGCCTTCGCCATCGGCATAACCTCAAAGCCGTCCATAGCCGCTTCAAGGGCCTTGACCGCGTCAACTTCCGTAACGATAACGATCGCCCCCATCCCCCTGGCCCGCATAGCAAGGCCGCGCCCGCACCAGCCGTATCCTGCCACAACAACCTTTTTGCCGGCCATCAGAAAATCAGTGGCGCGAATGATACCGTCAACCGTCGATTGTCCTGTGCCGTAGCGATTATCGAACAGGTGTTTGGTCGCAGCGTCATTTACCGCAATGACCGGAAACTTTAACTTGCCTTCATTCGCCAAAGCCCGCAGACGAATAACTCCCGTAGTGGTCTCTTCCATACTCGCAATAATCCGGGGAGCATCTTTCTTTCTGCGAGTATGTAATTCGTTCACCAAATCAGCACCATCATCAAGCGTAATAACAGGCTTATGGTCGATTGCGGCGTTAATATGTTTGTAGTACGTGGTCCGATTCTCGCCGCAGATGGAAAAAGTCGCTATCTTGAAATCCTTCACTAACGAAGCCGCTACATCATCCTGCGTACTGAGTGGATTCGATGCACATAAAGCAACATTTGCCCCGCCGGCCTTGAGCGCCCGGGCCAAATTCGCTGTCTCTGCGGTTATATGCAAACATGCCGAGACATTCATACCTTTCAATGGCTTGCTCTTTGCAAACCGCCTGCGTATCGCCGCCAGGACCGGCATGTCATTATCCGCCCAGAGAATACGTTTCTTACCCCCCGCCGCCAATGACAAATCAGCTACATCGTATTTCATTTATCAATCCTTTCAAAAAGTAAACACCTGTGCCTGCGTTACCGACAGGTGCAGACAGGATTGATGACTATAAAGCCAATCAGCGGAATTTGCAACCTTTTATTTACGCAAAGATAGGGTTTGTTTAGCCCCCAGGCCTGGACTGGGGGTTTCTTTTTACCCCAATTTATTGGAGATTGTTTAGCAAGCCCGCTTTGGTTGTCTGGTTCACAGCGTTGGCAGCTCGTAGCCTTTGCGGTAATTTTTCGTTAGATATGTATTCGCCTCAGTATCGTGGATGAATCGTTCCCGCTCGGCATCGAATTTGAGTCGCCGACCAACCCGCATTGCGATATTAGCCATGTGGCAGAGCGTCGCAGAGTAATGTCCCACCTCGACGTCGGCGTTCAGGTCACTGACCTTGCGGCTGCGCACCGCCTTGATGAAATTTGACGTATGCGTATCACCGCCGCGCGGGCCGCCCGGCCCCTTCTTGCCGTCCTTGAAGGTTACCTGCCAACCCCTCCTGCCGATAGACATCGTCCCATTGTCGCCGTAGAAAATGTTGCCGTTGTCGTGACCCTCGCTGGGATATGGAGTCCACAGCCGCATTTCGTACATCAAATACACATCGTCGTATTCAAACGTGGCGACCTGCGTGTCCGGCGTCTCGTGGTCGTCGTTGTAGAACAACTGCCCGCCGCTGCAGGAAACAGCCTTAGGTAGTTTAACACCCAGGCCCCACCGTGCGATATCGATTTGGTGTACGCCGTCATTACCCGTGTCACCCGTTCCATAGTCCCAGAACCAGTGCCATTTATAATGGAAGCGGTTGCGGTTGAAGGGACGCTTGGGTGCCGGCCCTAACCAAAGGTCGTAGTTGATGTGGGCCGGTGCCTCGCTGTCCGGCACACGACCAATCGGGCCTCGCAACTGGCTGTTGATCGCCTTGGCCATTCGGATCTTGCCGAGCTTGCCCGACTGCATATACTCGACGGCATCCATAAAACTATCATAACTGCGGGACTGGGTGCCATGCTGGATAATCCTGCCATGCTTACGGGCCAGATTCACAAGCAAACGTCCCTCGGATATCGTGTGGCTCAGAGGCTTCTCGACATACACATCTTTGCCTGCAATAACTGAGAACGCTGCCAGAGGAACGTGCCAATGGTCCGGTGTGGCAATGCAGACCACATCCAGCGACTTGTCTTCGAGCATCCGCCGGTAGTCGTTGTAGCCGTCAACCTTTTCATTACGGTCTTTGAATCTTTTAACTTCGCGGTCTAAAGCATTCCCATCCACATCGCACAGCGCCGCCACCCGCACTCCCGGAGTATTATGGAAACTGCCGATGAGTCCACCGCCTCGCCCATTAATCCCCACCACGGCCACGCGAATATCATCGTTCGCCCCTCGTACTCGTGAAAAGGGCACTGCCAACGCGGCACCAGCCGCCAACGAACTCTTCACAAAATCTCGACGTGTAACACTTTTCATAATACAACCTTTCTTTCTTCGCTATTCCTTGCTTGTCCCGATGGTTTCAATCGGGGTTCGATACCAAAGGTTCGCTCACGGCGAATTCGATATTGCGTTCCGTCATTGTGAGCATCGCAAAGTGACGCGCTGCAATCTCAAGATAATCAACAATCAATATCGTATATCTGCCGTCTTTTGGCGGAATCAACCGCCTTGGATGCGATCACCTGTAACCTGGACGTCGTCTATGTTCCAGCCGGGATAGGTTACTGAATCATCTGTCGGGCCGATTCCCCAGCGGAAATAAACCGTTCCGCCTTCGGCGGATCCATCCGCAACTGACGAGGGAACCACATACTCCACAAATTGCCAGGACTCGTCCGAGACGTGAGAATAGCCCACCGTCCAAAGATCCACCCAATTGCTCCGGTCATTCGATACTTGCACATCGGCATAGTCATAAGGAGATTCAACCCCAAGCCACCGCCGGAAACTCAGCCTGATGTTCTCATGTCCTTCACAATTAATGGCCCCGGTAGTGGCATACCGTGTATCCGTCAGATTATCGTCATAGTCGCCGTCGAGCTCATATCCGATGACGTTCTCGCCGGTATAGCCGTTATTCGGGTCACCGTTCCATGAGCCCTGCCCCGTTGGAACACCCCAGGCCCATCCTTCGTCGAGCTGCCATCCGGGATCCGTATCCATGTTGGCGTAGTAGATGGCATCCGGCACCACTGTGACCGATAAGCTTTGGCCGGCCTGCCGGATACCGTCTGTTACCAGGAAAGAGAAGGTGTAGGTGTGAAAACTCTGTTCGGCGGCTGGTTTCCAGAAAACTGTCAGGACATCAGAGTCATAATAGGCCCCTTCGGGTAAATTTCCCACAAAGAAGTGAAGGGGAGCGTTCATTGGATTATAGGCGCTCAATGTTAATTCGAGCCTTTCTCCGGGCCTGATCTCATCCGGTGCGTCTATGGGATTCAGTAGAAGTACCTTTGAGGCCCATCCCGAGTTTTGGGGGTCATGCCTTGCCATACCCCAGTCGATCATATCGGGATAGTACGAGCCCGGCAGGTCAACGACGTGGAATTGATAGTCATAGCCGTTGACCATCATCTCG
>CAYTND010000067.1:0-9004 GCA_964438965.1 uncultured Pirellulales bacterium | reverse complement strand
ATGGGTTTCATTCACATCACCTACCGCCCTTAAGATTGACACTCTTGCCGCTATTAGCGGCATGGAGCCTGACGTTATCGCTTCGGCTTGCTCCAGGTATGCAAAAGCCTGGTTGGCATCGCTGGTTTGCCAGTAGGTCAGTCGCGCCAAAAGTATTCGTGAGTTGGCGTCTCGGTCGTCATTGGATACCCTGAGTTTCAACTCGTCGATGGCTCGGGAATAGTCCCCCTCGTTAAGGGCTGTTCGGACACGCCAGCGACTGATAATCCGGGGGTTCGTCTCAATCTGCTGGAGGACCTTCCCGGCATCTGAAAAACGACGTTGTCTTTCAAGGAGGGTTATCAATGTGTCTGCCACATCAGTAGCCGAAGGATTCCTGATAAGCGCTTGCCGGCATATATCTTCGACACGTCCGAAATCCTCCAGCTTCTCATACATTTTCACCAGGAGTAATGCCGGTGCCGACCACTCAGGATCGGAATTAATGCAGTATTGAAGGTAGCTAACAATATCCGGCTGCTTCGAACGCCAGTCATCGGACGACAGCCACAACGACGCTTGATGCAGGCGCCACTTAAGCCCGCTTTCCCCCTCGGCCTCTTGTATTTCGTCGATCAGTTCTTGAACTTTCGCCTGGTCTTTCTGGACCTTGCGAATGCTCAGTAGTAGGGTACGTGCATAAACTTCCCGGTTATCCTGCGCTGCGACCTCACTTAAAATGCTTATCCCGGAAGCCTGGTCCCCGTCCCTGTGCGTAAGCTCCAGCAAAGCAAGACTCATTGATACTAACCGCTTTTCCCATTTACCGACTACGGCATCCAGTGCTTTCTTGAGGCAACTGCGGGCCGAGTCATAGTCTGCATTAGCCACATGAAGACGCGACAACGAAAGCCAGGGCTCGGCAACCTCAGAATGACTCTCGCAGGCAGTCTTGCAGATGCTGACCGCTTCGGTCATACGTTTGGTTCTGTAATAGTGCCTTACAAGCTGCATCTCAGCCCTTAGTGGTTCCTTGCAGTCTTTGATGGCCAGCTTCAGCTCATTTTCGGCCGTATTAGGATCGTCAAGTTCATCGGCAATGAATGCCTGCAATATTCGGATATGAACGCTGTCAGGATGCTCCTTACGTAGTTGTGCTAATTCGTTTGCTTCGTCTGCTAACGCTTGGCGTCTCGCCGCGGTCACCTCCTGCCGCTCAGCCACGATATTGATGCTCGCCTCAATGCGAAGAAGCTTAAGGACAATTTCTGTGGGATCCAGAGATTCTGCCAGCTGCGCCGTCTTTAACGCATTGCTCCAGTCCCGCAACTTGAGGTACTCTTTTGTCAATTGCTGTCTCATTTCATCATCTCGTGGACGAAGACGAAGATATTTTATCAGGGCGCTGACCGCCCGTCTGGTCTGATTTGTTCGGCTAAAGGCCTCTGCCAATAGCTGCCACAGTTCGGGACGAGAGGCATCACTTACGACGGCTGGTTGCAGAACATCGATGACAACGTATGGCCTTTCCTGGGCTTTCGCCACCAAAGCCTGCAGGTAAGCGAGTCTCAGCTTGGGCCCCACTGCCCCTTCCTGGGTATACATGATGTCAAGATATTCGTCAAGACAGTCCCGCGCCTCCGTGACCTTGCCTGCGGCAATATAAAGCCCGATAGCAGACGGGAGAACCTGGACCCTATGTCTTTTTTCTTTCAGCGCTGCCAGCGTTTCATCGGCCAGAGAGGCGCCTTCAGTTGTGGCCTCCCTCCGTATCGCCAGTTCCGAAGCTAAGAGAAATCTTGTTACGGTCCAGTTATTTATATCGAAAAAGTGTTCTTCTAATGTTTCCTGCGGGAGACTCTCAGCAGCCTGCAGTTGGCTTGAAGCCCGGTCAAGCTCGTCGTGTGCTATCCATTCTGCACATAAGAACAAGCGGATTCGGGGGTTGTCTGTGCCAAGATCGTCGGCTGCCTCGAGATCTTTGCGAGCGGCTGCCAACATATCTTCCTCGTTCATGCCGGAAATCTCAGGTGTTGCGCGGTAAAACCGTGCACGATGCGCCAGTGCCTCAACAGATTCCGGGGCGTAGTCAACAGCTCTGTTAAGCCATTCCAGGGTTTTAGTTTTTGCCCCGGTGGAATCATCGCCGGCTGTGACCTGGCTCATCAGTGCACAAGCTCGCACATACTCGATATGCTTGTCAGGAAGAAGTGCCTCGAGTTCCTTTATGAATTTATCGAGTGTCTGTCGAGCCTCATTCGTTTTGCGCAGGCGGATTAACGCCTCAGCCAGCAACAGCGGGGCTTTTCGGTCATTCGGGTCATTCTCAAGCCATGTTCGGGCAATGTAGGCAAGCTCCTCAAAATTACCTATACCTCCATAGAGCGTAGCGAGCTCGTCGTATGCGACCTCGTCGAGAGGGTCTAATTGCATGACACGACGATATGCCGCGATGGCTCCATAGACAGCGCCGGTGTCGAGAGGCCGGATGGACAGCCGGGCCTTGGCATACTTCTTGAGGATTTCGACATCATCGGGATTTCTGCCGAGGTATTGCCTGTAGTTTTTATATGCAGCCGGCCAGTCCTTGTCTTCAAAAGCAGCTTCCCCCGCACTTAGAGACATTCTCGAGAGAAGGCTTCTTCTGACCTGACGAGCAGCAAATAGAGAGGTTCCAAGTGCTACCGTGACAATTATCAGAATGATAAGCACCTTTACGTTAATCTTCGCACATCTGTTCCAATTAAACATGACAAATCCTCCTTTGGAATATTACTGGCTTATTGTTTATGGACATGTTACTGCTATTTAGTTACTGTTGCGGAAACAGTATTTGTCATTCCCGCGGAAGCGGGAATCCAGCTTTTTCGCTCTGGACCCCTGCTTTCGCAGGGGTGACATCGTCGATTTTCGTTTTCCGCAACAGATACTATTTAAACCTAATCTGATTGAAGATGATTTAATTAGTCCGTTAGCATTATGATTATGCTGTTGCCTTCAATGCGATAAATCCCAGCCGCGAAGCGGCTGTTCTGCACTTATGCGAAAATTACCCCCAGGAAGCCTCGACTTTAGTCAAGGAACTCCACTTCAAATATAGAATTCAATTGCTATCGGCTAATGCCGATAGTTTAAGGCACAAAGTGATATTTTCACTCTTTTTTTTCTTTGTGCCTTTGCTACTTTGTGCCTCTACCAGACCTGTTATTTGCTGTAATACCCCCCACGTATTAACCCATCAAACCAGGACAGGTTAATTGTTTAATCGTTGATTACTCCTCCGCGAAAAGCAATACCCACGGCGAGGCCACTTTAGCGGGGCTTCGCCTGCAAGTCTTGTCAATAACCACATGATTGCCTGCTATAATAGGGCTTCTCATGCAAATTTACGCAATTTCAAGCTAACTACACCCAGGCCAAGAATGCCAAGTATGGCCGCTCCAGGAATCGGGGTAAGGTAGAGCTGGTCCTGCTTAAGATCGAAATCAGAATCACTAACCTGTTTGTACATCTGCAACACGCGCACATCGCCTATCCCCACCCAAGTTCCTGCATCTACCGCAGTCTGGGCAGCACTTTTCCAAGCTGTCGCCATGCTATCACTACCCGTCAGAGTATATTCTCCTTCGATAGCCCAGATAGCACGTTGCAGCTGATCGGCACTAGTCTGACGGCCCGAGCCCGGGGTATAGTCGTAACTGTAACCATTCAGAGACAACAATGTCCCTGTGGCAAACTTCGTGTAGAGGTAGGCTGTCATGGGATCGAGGTCATCCCCCGAACCGGTCCCACCTTCCCAGGCATGCGAACCCGAGCCATACTCGGTGAGTTGGGTCGTGGAGGCTTCGCTGACCCAGACTTCCATCGGCTCAAAGATACGTTCGCCCATCTCTATACAGAACGTTTGGAAGGATTCCGGCCCACCTTTACCATCCCAGGCTAATCCACTTGTGCTATCAGCATAGGCAGAATTCGAGAGCAGAAGGTCGGGTCCCCATATTGTGAACTCACCACCTCCGCCCGCATAGTAGCCGCCTTTCCGGTCCCATTTGGCTGTTCCTCCATCGTAACCTGCTCCATGACCAAAAGGACCGGCCATAACCGGCAATGCTACAAACACACATAGTACTGCAATAAAAACTAATTTTCTCATTAAGAATCTCCTCGACGGTGTCAATTAACCCATCAAGCCAGAACAGGTTAATCCTTCGACAGGCTCAGGATGGTGAGCGAAGTCGAACCACTACTGATCACTCCTTTGCGAAGTGCGAAGACCAATACCTGCAGCGAAGCCCCTTTAGCGGGGCTTCGCCTGCAAGTCTTATTACTGAGACCACATGATCGCCTGCTATAGGGCTTCTCACGCATACTTACGCAATTTTATGCCGACTACACCCAGGCCGAGAATACCCAGTATAACCGCCGCGGGGACAGGCACGACCGAGGTGTGGTAAATATCGCCACCTGATTTTATGGATCGAATCTCGAGACCGATGTCTGTCAAGTTACTGAAATCCTCACTACTTACTATAGCACCACCAGGACCAAGATGAGCAAAACTAAGTGTCAGAAACGTTTGCGAATCTTTGGCTAATGACGTCCAAGTGCCGGAACGATACTTTGTGGCGCCGAAATCTGCATACAGGTTATACTCCCAGCCGTCATCATTGTCATTCGCAATGTTCAGGCCATAACTATCAAATGAGCCAAGAAGCTTGAGTGCAGTCAATACACCATTGGTGTTCGCCTTAGCGCCGATATCCACAGACGGATATGGGGAGCCAAAACTATCATCTTCAAGATACCCACGGAAACCGACTTGATAGTACATGCCCTCGCCGTAACTACCCGTTCCGAAAACCTTCGTACCGGCTTGAGGCGTCGGAAAGGCGGTTCCATCATTATAACCCACCCAACCCAAGCTACTATCAGGTAGTAGAGCATTACGGTAAGTCACTTCGCGAAGGTCTATCGCCGTAGCTTTGTCCATTACATACATACCGGCGGACGCTTGCCCTGCAAGCAAACAAACCACCAAAACCACTAGTAAAATACGTTTCATTGTTTGTTTCTCCTTCCATAACATGTCAATGTAATAACTTCTTCATTCGATCAAGTAGATCAAGTAAGACACTCAATTCGATGATTGCTCCCACACCTAAAACAGAGGGAGACAATCTCTCCTTATGACATGTTAGGAGGTCCGCGGGGGACAAGTACGGTTGGTGTGAATTGTGATTTTCGCCAGAGGGACACAACTGTCCCCAGGCGGTATTGTGGAATAGAATCCTCCACCGTGCAAACCGGCTGAACAAAACAGCAAACCGGTACGGGGCAGAGAGATTCCGGTGTTACAGCGTAGCTGTGGCCGATTTGGAAGGGACCACCATTGTGGTACCATTCCGGGACAAAGCCAAAGGACAGCCTTTTCACCCAGTGAGCAGAACTGCACAAACCCAGGCCTATCAAAGCAGACAGACATAAATTTAAGCTGCCCGGCCCATTCGTCAAGATTTGCGGATGCTGTATCTCAGAGGTTTGGCTGACATCCGCATTTGCCTCGGGTAAAAACTCGACAGACCATAAATCCAGATGACCGACACTGGGGAAATTAGATGGGCTGGATAAATTCGTGTACTGGAGATCTGTCCGGCCGCAAACATGCGGTAACTGCCTACGTCCGGCATCCAGCCTTGACACTGGTACCATGTTGGCATAAACACCCGTCGTAACGAGCAAAACTAAACCAACCGTTATGAGAAGTTTTCTCCTGTTGATCACCAACTCATCACTCCATAGACATTATCAGCTTTATAAACCAGTATATTACCGGACCTTCCTCCCTTAGTCAAGGGAAAAATCACAAAAAATTGCATTTTTTTATACTTTTTTTTCACTGCCGATTCCAAAATGGGCAACTTCGCCTGTAACTCCTTTGTTCACAAGAACTTGTAATCCACCAACCAACGAGTAATCTCGGCTTCTACCAGGGTATTACCAATATAAAAATAAATTTTGCTTCCTTTTTACGACCAATTTGAGCCATTTTCCCGATTTAGTGGGAAACGTCCATATCTGGATAAACTAGTATTGCGTCAAGTTTGAATATGTGACTTGTCATTCCTGCGAAAGCAGGAATCCAGAAACGTCAGTGGTATAATGTAACCCAACATTACTAACAAATTCAATCTTGACAGACTACTGGTGCTCTGTCGCACCCAGGCCAACTATTCGGTTCTATCCATATTGCTTTCTTCTCTTCGTCCGTTTCGCACTGGGCTTGGTGGCTGATTTGGTTTGCGCTCTTGCCTGCCCCTGCCCTTGTTGCGGCTCAGGCTCAGGCAAAGTCAGTTTATCCATCAGCCATAGCTCGCCGAACATAAGCAAAACAGCAGCCGGCATCATGGCCAGACCTGCAAAATCATGGAAGAACTTCTGTGCTACTTCAGCGCTTGCAAGCAGAAATAGCACCGCCGTCACGCAGAGTCTCACAATATTGCACATCACCGCGACAGGAATACTTGACAAAAGCAGGACTGCTTTCTTTCGGCGTGAGCGCTCCACCATGTACGCCATGAATGCTGCGACAATAACGAACGCCGTCATCATCCGCAGGCCACTGCAGGCCTCTGCTACCGCCATAGGAATCTTTTCATTCAGCATCACGACATTCCCCTGCTGGCTGACCCTGACACCAAACGCCTCCAAAAGAAATACCGACCCCGTTGTTGCTATTCTCTGCAATGGTCCGTTGATTAGGTTGTGAACGCGCCCGGGCAAAGGGAACATAAGAAAAAGGAACAAGAGTATCCAGGAGACACTGCGAAACACCTGCCAGCCGGCAACCATAAGAACCAGGCCCGCCAGGGTCAGTGCCATTGAGTATCGCACTCCCGATTGATACATGAACAGCAATCCGTAAAACCGCGCTGCCTGTGCCAGTATAAGCAGTGCTATACCCCACCAGCACGGCCTCAGCATGCATCTTCTAAGCGTTTTTCTTTCACGCCAAACAAGGAAAAGTGCAATCAGCGGTACAAGCTGGCCCGCAGAGTAATCATCGCTTCTTTGCCATTCCCTGAAAATGTTCGCACTTATCGACCAATACGACAAGACAGTCACGGCCAGCATCGCCAATAAGACTGAAACAATTCCCAGGAGATTGTCCGGCAGTTGATGGCTGCCGGAAATCTTCAAAGCATACCCGCGGTGAATACGATTTTTAACCATTCCCAGTCCCCCCAAACATATTGTCAGCACCAAGGCGAGCTTTGTCCGAGCGCTGACTCTCTTCTGCGTTTTCGAACAGTGTGAATATCAATGAAGCTGATTCGGCGGCAAAGGCGCAGACTATTCGCTCTGCCGAAGCGGCAGTCAGATTAGATGTAGCGGACGCAGCTATCTGTATTTGAGCTACATAACGAACCGTGCCGGAGCCGCGCCATGCCTTTGACCGTAATAGTGAAACGTCGCGGCAATACTGCCCGTCAACAATATAATAATTCAGAAGTACGGTTTTATTTGTATTCAAAGTTCCACGGGAAAACTGAAAAACCATGCATGGCAGTTTCATTCCATCACTCAAAGGCAGTTCCATGGAACGCTTATCAACGAGTGTCCAGCCGGCCCCGGTGTAGCAAACCTCCGGGCGGTGCGGCATCAGGTCACGTGCTTTGACACCAGAGGCAATATATAACGAGATGTATTGCGAAGCATTGTTTCGTGAATAGCTACGGTTGATGTGCGCATCGGTATCTGTGGCGCGAACTATTGCTTCGTCAAGTGGCACATCTTTGCCCGTCCAACTTTCAATTTGCAGGGGCAATCGTTCCAACGCAGCAGGGGGCAGCGAAGCAGTATTCACCGGAGCCTCCAGGCGAGCTGCCAGAACACGATATGCAGCGCTGGAAATGAGCATCAGGAAACCTGCTGCTACCACAGCTATAATAACCGATTTACTATTGGGGTTGCCGTTTTTAGTCATTCGTTCAGCCTTTATTTATTTGGCAGCTTGTTTCAATTCACCTATATCTATCCTGCACACCAGGCATGTGTTACCTTCACTAATGCAGCGGCCAACAAGTGTTGTGCTTGCCTCTTTTTGATGATAACCTCGGCTGACCCACCCGCAAATTGGGTCCTCGCTGCCTTTGAATTCCTCAACCTTAAGACATGGATCCAATTCGATTTCAATTGTTCGCCGGCCGACATCTTCAATTGTTTCCCAGCCGACATCGACGAGATAACGATTCCTGCCTGCCGGAATAACCACACAATGCTCAGCCAGATGAAAAAATACCTCTATTTTGTGTTTTCCGCGAGCAATAATGTCATCACGTACCACAAGCTCCTGGCCGTCCAGATCAAGCATACGTTTATGGATAACCGGGTCCTTCAGACGGGTATAACCATCATGTTTACCGATCACCTTACCCCCGACATCTGTGGGCTGCCAGCTCAAACAATCAGCCTCTGCTCTCCTACCCCAAAGAAAAAGACCCAGCATCTCAGATTGGTCCCGTTCGTCAACAACGACTGTGTTGTGCGCTCGCGTACTGCGGAAATACTCCCGCCATTTTGGATAAATGACGTAATCGTACGTCCCCGGGTCAATCAATACGTCCCTGCCGAACGCCCGGAGAGTGAAACTCAAGGCGTCCGCATGTCCGTGCCCCGCAACGGCTCCCATCCCCAACGGGCCGCAATCAAATACCACGCTGATACGATCCGGCGAATCAAACTCGCCATGCTGCAGCAGATAGTAACCGCTATCCTTAAAAGCCCGCGAAGTAATCCTCTCGATTTGTGACTCCGGAATTGCTTCGAAGCCATTGCGTCCCGGTTTACCCAGCAACCATTCGACCGGCTCGGCATATCCGCCTGCCCATGACTTGAAATCCGCCCGGTCGTACAATGCTGCCCCCACCGATAACCATTTCCGAATATCATGTGGATTATGTCCCAGATCCAGGACATAACCGTCATCACATTCGCCAAACAAAGGCACACCGTCCCCACCCTCACT
>CAYTND010000066.1:0-9043 GCA_964438965.1 uncultured Pirellulales bacterium | reverse complement strand
AATACCGCCGCGCTTGACAGAGAATAAGCGCTCGATATCGAGTGGACCGGCCTGTGCCTGTCTCGGCCAGCCGCGGAACGACTTTTCCCGAAGCGCTTTCATCCAGGCTTTACGCTGCTTTGCCCATTTGTCGGCTGATTGCGGCACCGACGGTTGCGGGGCCTTGGCCACGAACGATTCGTGTATTTGTATGTTTATCTGGTCAGCGGGCAGCTCGTCGAAAACCTTGAGCTGTGGCCACTGGAAAAAAGGCACAGCCGGCTCGTCGATCAATGGATTTTCACCTTTGAGGAAGCGATTGAACCAGCTAAAAGTGTGCACTCTGGTCTGCTGTGTGTCCTTGTGGGGGCCTTCGGTGATGTGTAGGCCGAGGTTCTTTTCGGCGTTATAAAGCCTGTAGATATGGCGTACTTTTTCGTGCAGGCGCAGGACTCCGTCCAGCGGGAAGATTGTGTCCTTGTCGCTGTTGGAAATTAAAAGCGGTCGCGGTGCCACCAGTGCCGCTACGAGCGGATAGTCCCAGCGATAGGTATTGACCATATACATACAGTCGCAGTGGCCTTCGACGCAGCCGTCCACAACGTGGTTTTGAAGGTCGGTGATACCGGCCACCGGGACAGCGACTTTGATACGGTCGTCGATTGCTGAGAGCCACCAACTGTTCACGCCGCCGCCGGAGATACCGGTTACTCCGATGCGGTCATTGTCAACTTCCTTGCGCATCTGGAGATAATCCAGTGCGCGTATGCAGTTCCAGGCCTCAACACCTGCGGGCGTATAGCCGCGACTATTCCACCACCACATTTTGTATCGGTACGTTCCGTGATGGATACCCTCTATCTCGCCCCGATGCACCGTGTCAATGATGAAACACACATAGCCATGCCGCGCGAACCAGGCGGGGTGGTGCTGGTAGGGAGCCTTGTTACCATAGCGGATACCGTTTTTAATGCCGACGGAATGACCGCAGACGTATAAAATAGTCGGTGCGGGTTTTTTAAGACCTTTTGGGACGTACAGATTACCCGTTACGTAAAGGCCGGGTCTGGATTGATAGTGAATCTTCTCGACGGTAAACTCCTCGTGCTCGACTTTGCCGGTGATAACGGGCTTGAGGTCGGTCTTTTCGCCAAGCGGGTCAAGCCCGAGCATCTCGAACAGTTGCTTTCGATAAACTATTCGTTTTGTTTCCCAATCCTCAAGGGTTTTGACCTCGGCCAGGCATTGGTCGCGGAGCCTTGCGGTCTGGTTACGAAAGTATTCGGCGAGCATTTCGTCCCCACGACTTGTGCCGATTACCGACCGGTCCGCAGCTAAGCATTGAAAGGACATAAACAACAACACTAATGTAACACGAACAAGAAGAAGCATAAAAGGTTCTCTCCAAAAACAAAAAATAGCGTAATTGACTCATCTATAAACTCCACAACGGCACCGATAGAATACAACAAAATGCTGTTGCCTTAAAGCGGTAAATCCAAAAAAAATCCGGTCGATTCACAACCTTTGTGACGGTAATAATATTCTTCGGTACGTTAGACATATTCAGGGTAACAACCACTTATGAAGATTGTCTTTGACAAAATCGTCATCGGTAAGATGCGGATAATTGCTCCTTATCTTATCAATCTTGTCGGCCTGTCCGGGTGAGAGTTGTTCGTCAGCATTAAGTGTGCCCAACTCTTTCAAAAGACCTTGTTGTTTTAAGACGTAAGATATACCCGGAATGCACCCGGCGAAATGGTTGTCAGCATCGAAAATTGCCTTATTGGCCAATGTCAATTGATTGGCTAACGTCAACATCCGCTGCGGAACCGGGGTGTCGGACTCGCGAATGGTCTTAATACGAGTGAGGTATTCAACCGCTCTTTTGGTCCAGCAAGCCCACTGGCCTAACAATCCGCCGACAATCTGAAGCGAGACCAGGCGACCGTTAACGTTAAACTCATACCGCGTTAGTAAATCGGAAATTATGTTGTCATCGTTGCCGGTATATAATGCAATCTCGTCAGACCTGCCGGAATGGGCAACTGCTTCGAGCACATCAAGCGTTTGGTATCTGTTGAACGGTGCAATTTTTATAGCCATGACGTTTGGTATCTCAACGAACTTTCGCCAAAACTCGATAGGCAGCACCATTTGGCTTATGACCTCCTGCAGATAAAATCCCATAACCGGTATTATTTGGGCTACTTCTCCGGCGTGGTCCACAAGCTCGTCAATTGATTTGCCTCTTAGAGCTGTGAGAGATAGCAGTCCAAGATGATAGCCGAGGTCCCGGGCTAACCTGGCTTCTTTAAGAGCTTGCCGGGTATCACCTACTATGCCCGCAATCATTAGGACAGAGGACAGACTCTGACTTCTGACTTCTGATTTCTGATTTCTGTCTTCTGACTTCGCTGTCTCGATGGCCAATTGCAGCACAGGCTGGTACAAACCTATCTTCGGGTCGTGGATAGCAAACTGGGTGGTGTGGACACCTACCGCCAGGCCGCCTGCGCCGGAAGCTAAATAATAACGGGTCAACGCCTTTTGACGATGCTCGTCGAGTTTTCTATCCGGCTTCAGAGCCAGCGGATGGGCGGGAATCACACAACCCAAACGTAGCGTATCGATTATGTTTATATCCGGCATAAAAGGAAACCTTTAGAATTTGCCATTACGAATATCATACTTGGTCGGCTTGTTCAGAACCGTTTTG
Source organism: uncultured Pirellulales bacterium (assembly GCA_964438965.1). Lineage (GTDB taxonomy): Bacteria > Planctomycetota > Phycisphaerae > Sedimentisphaerales > Anaerobacaceae > NIOZ-UU13. The sequence goes on along the minus strand of CAYTND010000066.1, from coordinate 6,342 downwards.
CCTGATGCTACCCATTTGACTATTAAGGACACCATCTCATCGAGCGTCGTCTGTGGATAGCCAAACATGTTGGAACAGAAAGACGCGTTTGAAAGCAGAGCTGTTCGCGCTTCCCGGGATGTGAACTTTGGTTTGGTATTCAGCTCCTGGCCGATTTGCTCAGCAAGTTGACGAACCAAAACGGTATCCGGCCCTGTAACATTAAGAATAGCCGGCGGTGATTTCGCAAGACTGATAGAGCGGATGATAAATTGTAGAGCATCTCTCTGCCAGATCAGGTTGACCGCTCCCGTAGTCAGGTCCACAGGTGCATCATTCAGAATCTTACGGGTAACATCAACAATAATGCCATATCGAGGTTCGTTGGCATAATTGAGTCTGACTATGGTCGTTGGTGTATTGTGAAGCTGCGAGAAATATTCAAATATTCGTTCTCTGCCGAGGCACGACTGGGCATATTCGCCTACAGGGTCGGGAGCAGTTTCTTCGGATGCTCCGCCGCTATTGATGTCAACCAAAGGATAAACGTTGCCGGTGGAGAAAATCACAATGCGCGAGTTCTTGTAATGCTGCGCTATAAGACCCGGCAGAAAACTGTTCAGCGCCCATGTCAACGGCTGATTACCGGTGGAACCGAACTTCATTCCAGCCAAATAGAATACATTTTCCACGTCGGGCAACTGCGAATAAAGTGACTCATCCAGTAAATCAAGTTGGATGGTTTTGATACCCGCCCGCTCGATTTTAGTTCGGACGGCCTTGTCGCTGTCCTTGGGACTCCTTACGGAGAATCGGGAGACGGCGTAAATATTTTTGTCGCTTGATGCCTTCCTTAGCATCATTGCCAGCGTCGGGCCCATTTTGCCGCCTGCGCCCAAAACAACGATATCACCGTTCAGGCCGGCAACTATCTCTTTGGTCGCCTCGGTAGGCTCGCTGAGAATGTCCTCCAAGGCACGTTCGTCTAATTCGGATATATCTATCATAAGTAACTCGTTTCTCGACCCAGCAACGCTGGGTTCCGATCAAAACCCGCCGTTGGCGGGTCGATTCTCGAACGAGCATCCAGCAACCAATATCGAGTATCGAGCATCAACAATCAAGTCAATTTCGACACCACAAGAAACAAGACCCGGATGGCGATAAATATGACTACCAGCAGGCCCAGTCCGCCGAGGATATTCAGGACCAGCGTATTACGCCTATCACCCATGACGTCTTTCCGATTTGCCAGCCAGAGCAGCGTAACAGCCATCAATGGATTGCCGATGACTGTAAGGGCCGAGCCAAAGATAATCGCGTCAACCTTCTTAATGGGGGTGTGCAGAACAATCATCGCCACAGCCATTCCGACCAGCAGAACCACGACCGTGAAACGCCGGGACCAACGGTCGCTTAATTTGGCTGGTTTGCCAAGACCATCGGCTAAGATACTGCCGCCAATCATTGCGTTGATGACAAAGGGGTTCATAGCCACCGCCAACAGTCCCACACAAAAGAGTACGTGGGTGGTCGTACCAAGCAGTGGCCGTAGTTGTGTAGCTAATACGCTGATATCATTAGCCGGCTGACCTTTGAGAACCGTAGCGCTGGTCATCATAATAATTGCGCTGACGCCGGTCAGGACGGCGACCCCGGCGATGGCGTCACCAATCCCACGGTCGTAGTCCCTGATTGTCCATCCTTTTTCCCGCACAAGGTTGCCCTGATATAATGCAGCAGCTACCGAAAAGGTCGTGCCCAGCAGCGAAGCAATAAGAACCATAGGGTAACTACTATAAATACTGCCTGTTTTATCTCCCGTTAAAAGGCCTTCGGGCAGTCGGGGGATTAAGCCCTTCAATATCGCAAGCACATCAGGTCGAACGATAAAAAGATTGACCAAAAAGCATATCAATATCACAGCCACCATTACCTTCATAATCCGTTCCAAGGTGCGATATACCTGTTTCAATGTGAAGACCAGAACAATTATTGCCGCATTGAACGCCAGCAGGACACCACTGTTGATAAGACTCCTGATGCGCTCGGTCATTTCGTCCGGGTTTCCGAAGAGACGGGCGACGCCGAGAGCATCCGCAGCGGCGGCGACGGCCAAGTTGTTGGAAAACTGAAAGGCCGTGCAAATAAGACAGAGATTGATACCGATTACGGCAGCAACAGGCCGACCCAAACGGCTGGCGACCAGCGTGCACGGTGTGGCGCCTCCAACGACACCAATTCGCGCACTCATCGTTACATACGTGCCCATCAGGATACCGATCAAGAGGAGCAGCCAAAGTAATTCGTATCCATAATTGGCGCCGACATTGGAACTGATTAACAAGCTGCCCGGTCCGAACACCACGCATGCGGTGATGAGGGCCGGTCCAATCGACTGCCACCACGAAGGACGGCGTTCAGGTTCTGAATCTGCAAGTGGCTCGGGCATAAAGTGCCTCCTTGTAAACCGAATTTCAATCAATTCGACCCAGACCATAACAGTTGGTGAACTCTTGGTCAAGTACTTTGTCTTCGCAAAAAAAAACTATAAAGTACACATGTTATGCTTCAGTCGGAATTGGACATTTCCTGAAATTGATGCTATAATACAAGCGTTTCTTTAATCAGCATCTGTCTTTGTAGAAATGCCCACGGAATATTTTGATGGCCGATACGACAACTGGAATACTGAAATGTGTCAGCGCCGCAAGGCGTCCCTTTCGGGACAAACTGCGGTTTGCAATCAGAACCGCGGACCGGTCTTATCGGCCGGGACCGGCTGAAGTGATGGTCCACCCAGATATAACTCGTCGCCTTGCCCTGGTCGAAGGAGCAGCCGTCACCGGTCAGGTCGAGCGAAAGAAAGGCGAATCCAGGTTGGTGTCCATCGAGTCCCTTGGGGGCATGCGACCAGAGGCCTTCCGCAAACGCCCACGCTTTGCCGATATGGTGGTGATCGATCCACACGAACGATTTGATCTGGGCGGTTGTGGCCAAGAGAGCATGCGCATAATAGACCTCATCGCACCGATAGGCAAGGGCACACGTCAACTGATTGTCTCGCCGCCCAAGGCGGGAAAGACCATTCTCCTGGAACAGATTATCCAGGCGATTCGCCAATGTTCCCCCAAAAGCCGTATCATCGTGTTGTTGGTGGATGAGCGGCCTGAAGAAGTCACCCACTTTCGCAGGACTGTGGAGGGCGCCGAAGTGGTGGCCAGCCCAAGCGACCACAGTGCCGACGAACACGTCGAACTCGCCGAACTGATACTCGCCCATGTACAAACAGAACTGGAATGCGGGCGTGAGGTGGTCCTTTTGATCGACAGTCTCACGCGGCTGGGAAGAGCATTTAATAACAGGCCCCGGCGGCGAGGTGCACCGCGCCGCCACACTATGAGCGGTGGACTGGAAGCGGGCATACTGGAAGTACCACGTCGTCTGTTCGGACTGGCACGTAACATTGAAAACGGAGGCTCCGTCACTATCATCGCAACGTGCCTGATCAACACCGGCTCTCGAATGGACCAGTTGATATTCGAAGAGTTCAAGGGGACTGGCAACAGCGAAATCGTCCTTGATAGGTCCTTAGCCGAGGCTCGAATCTTCCCTGCGATCAACATCCTGGCCAGCGGTACACGAAAGGAAGCCAAGCTCTACAGTCAGGAACATAGCCGCGGCCTGGCCACGCTTCGGCGTGTGTTGTCGAACTATGGGACCAGGGAGGCCATGTACTCCCTGTTCAAGCTGCTCAAGGAGTACCCTGCCAATGAGGAGTTTCTGGAGAGTATGTGTTCCGGGAGCCGATAGATATCTTTGCGAAAAAAAGACAACAGGTAGTTATATTCTTAAAGATTACTTTTGGCAGTTGTTGCGCTTTCGGTTCGGATTCTCCCCAGAGCTTCCATTAAAGGTGTGAGTTTTAAGGCCGTTTTGTAAACCAGTACATTTTTCCCGATGCTTGCTCCATCTCGCAGGGATTTCTCCGGAACAGCAATTAAAATCTTGTGATGCCGAAATTGCTGTAAGGTGTTTCGCCTGTGTGCCAGATATTCCGGCGTCCAGAAACCAACGATTTCCAGAAGTACATCGGTGCCATCTTCATGTCGAAAAGTAAAATCCGGAACAAAAGTCTTCTGGTGCTCATGGAGAATCTCACCTTCCCGAATCAACTGCCATCCTTTGCGCTTTGGGCCGAATTTTTTGGCAAAAGACTCTTCCAGGGTGGAGTCAAACTCATCCGGTGACGGAAGGTGACTGGTAAAACCATCGCTGTCAGAGATGTTTAATTTCGCAGGGGTATTCCACGAAGTTTTCAGCAAGGCTGTCATTTCCCACCCTTTACAGACCAGCAAGGCCGGTAGAAACTTAGCAAAATTTACACCATACACCCGAGTCTGGCGTAATACCGAAGCAGGCCCTGAGAAAACGATACGGTACTTTGAAGGACCTAAACGTACTATATAGTGTAACAGCCGCGCTAACTTGGCGTAACGAAGGATGGTTTTGAAATCATCAGTTGCTAAAACTATTATACTTTCAGCTCGGTAGAGACATGCTTGAAGTTGAGCTACGTTATACCGCGACAGTAAAGCTGATGCATTGGTGAACCCCTCAAATTGCTGCAGCCGCTGGAAAGCTATCACATCCGAATAGAGACTCTGTTCGATTTGGTCCCATGGTAAGCTGAGCTTATCTGCAAGCTGTGCTTTTATCCTTTTTTCATCATGTTCGAAAAGCCGATCGGTGTGCTTAACAAGCGGATGGAAACGCCCGGCTTCGGCGAAAACCTGCAGCCGTAATTCTGCAGCTTTGCCTTTAGTATCAGACTGAAAAGTGCTTTTGTCATCCAGCAGTTTGCAAAATGCCTGAATTCGGCGAACGGGACAATCCGGCTCATCTGCAAAAAGCGATTCAATTTGATGATGTAGCCGGCGACGCTGTTGGCCGATACCGCTGCGGTAAATGTAAAGCATCTTCTCGGCATATCCCATGTAATGCCGATGTGTACTTTGTGTCAGGCGATCAGGGATGGCCCTGCCTGCCTTAAACTCCACGATGGATTGTTCGCTGGTAAGCATCGCTTTTTCGCCTCTTTCGAGAACGCTGAACTTCCTTGGTATTCTCACAGACTACTTCGTATAGAGTGGCTCTGGCATTGCCGGACCTTCTTAAAACCCGGCCAAGTCGCTGTTTGGCCTGACGTGTCGAACCTTGCCCACCAATGATTACCGCTACTTTTGCCTCAGGTACATCAATCCCTTCATCCAGAACACGATTGGCAACAAGGACCTCGAACTTACTTTTGGCAAAGCCATCCAGCACGGCAAGACGTTCACGTTTGCGAGTATGAGACAAAATTGTCGGCACAAGGAACCGTCGAGACACTTCAATTGCCATTATATTCGAGCCTGCAAAGACAAGAATTTGTTGACCTTTGTGTAACCTGAAAACATCTTCCAGCACTCGCAGCTTTTCAGCGGCACGGTTTTCGATAGACTGCTTGAGGTAGTAAGCTTTTTGGGCATTACGAGCCTGAGGCTCCCTGCCGGATTCTTTACACAAATCCTGCCAGCTATAGCCGGATTGTTCCTTGCGGCGTGAGGTTATAAAGTGACGAATTACCCGGCTGCACTGGTCATAGGTCGCCTGTTCGTTATCATTTAATGCCACAGGAATACGCACCACATCAAAGTTAGCTAATGTTGAGCCTTCAGCCTGCTTAAATGGCATATCATAAACAACCGGACCAATGAGCCAATCCAAATCCTTATGCAGACCGTCTGACCGCTCAGGAGTAGCTGTTAATCCGAGTCGCATAGCAGCGGTACTCAGAATAGCAGCCTCACGACGGCATTTGCCTGGCAGATGGTGCTCCTCATCGAAAATCAACAGACCGAAACCAGCGCCCATCTTAGCCATGTGAATATACGCACTGTCATACGTCGTTACCGTAATTGGCTTTATATTGGCCAAGCCATCGCCGACAATGCCGCCGTCATAATCAAAGGCCCGCAAAATCCGCCGGTGCCACTGGTACATCAAATCCCGAATCGGTGCAACTATCAGCGTCGCTGTTTTCGTTCGAGCCATTGCCGCAAGAGCCACCTCTGTTTTGCCGGTTCCGGTTGGCATAATTATCTGTCCGCGACAATCTGCTTGACTCCACGCTGCAAGTGCTTCTGTCTGTTCTGGCCTTAGTCTCGGCAGGTTTACTTTGGAAAAGGAAATACAAGCAGGTTTCATCACGTTATCAGAAAAGTACGCTCCAAATCGCTCAACTAAGGCTTTGCGAATTGCAGCATAGTAGATTGCATCACAGCGACAAGCACCAACACGAGTATCCCATCTCCAAGTACA
>CAYTND010000065.1:5867-9075 GCA_964438965.1 uncultured Pirellulales bacterium | reverse complement strand
GTATTCGCGAACGTCTTCGAGAAGATTTTCCTGTCGAAACCATTCGACAATCGCTTCGCGTGCCTCGAAACGGTCCATCCCGAGCAAAGATTGCGCCTCCGGCTCACTGGCATCTTCCCAGCCGAATTTATCGCTAATCGAGCCGTCCGGCGCCATCACATTGATTATTTCCAGTCCGTGTCTGAGGCCGATCTCCCAGTCATCCGGGTCGTGGGCCGGTGTAACTTTCAGAAAGCCTGTAGAAAATCGCGCCTTTTCATCATCACTTTCAGCATCGGGCAGCACAACGTGCTCATCGGCGATGATGGGGATTTCCCGGCCTACAATCGGAAGCCGAACTTTTTTATCGAGCAGGTATTTAGCACGCTTGTCCGCCGGGTTCATCGCAACCGCGCTATCACCGAGCATGGTTTCGGGCCGGGTCGTGGCGACGGTAACATATTCAATCCGTTCGCCCGCTGCATCAACCGGTTCAACAAGTGGATACTTCAAATACCAGAAATGTCCCTGCACCAGCTCGTGCTCGACCTCATCGTCGGCCAATACTGTCTGCGTAGCCGGGTCCCAGTTGACCAGTCTTTTTCCTCGATAGATTAGCCCGTCTTTGAAGAGTTTGAAGAACGCGGCCCGAACCGCTTTGGCACATACTTCGTCCATTGTAAAGCGCGTCCGCTGCCAGTCACAGGAGCAGCCCATCGCTTTCAACTGGTCGATAATGCGGGCTTCATATTCGTCTTTCCATGCCTGCACACGCCCGACAAATTCCTGGCGCTCGAAGTCGGTACGCCGTTTTCCTTCTTCCGACAGAATTCGCTTCTCAACGACCGTTTGCGTAGCGATACCGGCGTGGTCGGTACCCGGCATCCACAGCGTGTTGTAATTTTGCATCCGGCGGAATCGAATCAGGACGTCCTGCAATGTATTATTTAATGCGTGGCCAAGATGCAGCGGTGCCGTAACATTAGGCGGCGGGATTACAATTGTATAGGTCTTTTCGTCTTTGCCATCACCCGGCGGTTCAGCGTGAAAGTATGGATGAGAAGACCATATTTCATTGGCCTGCCGCTCTATCGTTTTAGATTCATAAACTTTCGAGAGTTGCTCGCCCATAACTTATCCGGTTTCGACAATCGCCTATAAAAAATTCCGGCGCAATACAATAGCCGGAATATTATCTTAATAAAAACAAACAACAATGTAAAGCGAACAATTAAGCACAAATCAGGCATTTCCGCCTGCCTTTAGGATAGGTGATTTTGTGCCTGTTGTTGGAGCTTAATCGAGATTCATTGTCATCAGGAACTCTGCGTTGGTTCGTGTCTTGACAAGTCTGCCCTTGAGCAGCTCGATTGCTTCGACAGGATTCAATTCGCTCAGGACCCTTCGCAGACGATACACGAGCTGTAGCTCTTTCGGGTCGAGCAGCAGCTCTTCCCGCCTGGTTCCACTTCGGCTGATGTCTATGGCAGGCCAGGTTCTTCTGTCAACCAGACGTCTGTCAAGGTGCAATTCCATATTTCCGGTCGCTTTGAACTCTTCGAAGATTACCTCGTCCATTTTTGAGCCGGTGTCGATTAATGCAGTTGCGAAAATAGTCAGGGAACCACCTTCTTCGATATTTCTTGCTGCGCCGAAAAATCTCTTTGGCATCTGCATCGCACCGGCATCGACGCCGCCGGTCAGGATTCTGCCTGAGTGCGGCATCTCGGTATTATAGGCACGGGCAAGACGGGTAATCGAGTCCAGCAGGATTACTACATCTACACCGTACTCGACGAGTCGCTTTGCCTTTTCTATCACGACCTCGGCTACCTGACAATGGCGTGAGGCCGGCTCGTCGAAAGTGGAACTTATAACCTCAACGTCCTCAGCGGTTTTCCGCTCCATTTCCGTAACTTCCTCGGGCCGTTCGTCAATCAGCAACACTATCAGTTTCACGTCGGGATGATTTGTAGTGATGGAATTTGCAATTTTTTGCAGCAGAATTGTCTTGCCGGTTCGCGGTGCAGCAACTATCAGGCCTCTCTGCCCTTTGCCTACCGGTGTTACCAAATCAATTATTCGCATATTTAATTCTTCCGGCGAAGTCTCAAGTATAAAACGCTCCTCCGGATGCAGTGGCGTCAAATCGCTAAATACGATCTTTTCCGCGAGATTGTCAGGGTTCTCAAAGTTAATCGCTTCAACACGTAAAAGAGCAAAATACTTCTCCGAATCCTTTGGCGGCCTGATTTGACCCGAAACAATGTTTCCTGTCCGCAGGCCAAAACGCCTGATTTGAGATGGTGAAACATAGATGTCGTCCGATGATGACAAGTAATTATAATCGGTATTCCGCAGAAATCCGTAACCATCCGGCAGCACCTCCAATACACCTTCACCGTACATCAGCCCGTTCTGGCGAATACGCTCCTTTAGAATCCTGAAAATCAAATCCTGTTTTTTGAGAGCGCTGTATTCTGTAATATTTTCATTTTTTGCAATATCGTGCAGCTCGGCAACGTTGAGTTTCTGCAAATCCGTCAAATACAAGTCGCCTTTCTTAATCCGCTCGTACTTGGCATGGGTGGACTCTTCCTCAGCTTGTTTGGCTTTGAGGGCTTCTTCCTCGGTCTGGACAGCAGTGGCCTCCTGGGCCGAAGTTGCAGCCGAGTTATCCTCTGCCTGTCCTGCTACGGCTTCGGCCTTCGCCGAGACGAGTGTTTGCTCTTCCTGTTCGGCTGTCCCGATTTTCTCGGGACTCTCTGCAACGGTCTTTTTCTTTGTGCTCTTGCGTTTTTTGGTTGTGCTCTTTACAGCCTTAGCCATCATTACTCCTTTTTGTTAGTAAATGTTTTCGTTTAAGGTTGTCGATGCTCGTATCGATGCTCGTCCTGGAAACTCGAAGCTCGTTTTTTCAAGTTTCCGGTTTCGAGCTTCAAGTTTCGATACCAGCTTCGACAACGACGCCCCTTAGTCTTTAGTCGTCCCCGCAAAGCTCACGCCCGCAAAAGCGGGATGCAGGGATACGATTCCACAGAATTATTCATCCTTCGTAGTAGTTTTACTACGGAGAACAGACTTTTCCGCCTGCACTCGCGTTACTCTCGCTCTTGCTTTCGCAAGAAAGCTCGGGGGTGCGAGCGTAGGAATTCAATAAGATTTGAACTTTGAACAGTTGAAATAAAACCTATATATCAAAAACGGGTAATACTAAAAAGAGCGTTCT
>CAYTND010000065.1:0-5767 GCA_964438965.1 uncultured Pirellulales bacterium | reverse complement strand
CTACAATAAACCCCACTTACCCATTATCCACAACGTATGAGAAAATATCAGTAACCTGCTTGGCTAATGCCGAGAAGTCAGAATTGTTGTTTATGGTATTATCGGCGATGGCAATCTTGTTGTCCAGAGAAATCTGAAAATTTTCTCTAATTTTAACCTGATTTTTATCAAAACCCATTTTTTTTGCTCTATCCAGCCTTAATTTTTGCCTGCAATCGACAAAAATAAGCTTATCGCATCGCTTGAGCCAGCCGACTTCCACCAGTAACGGCATATCCAGCACGATTGCCTTGACTTGATTCTGGCAATCATATTGCTTTATAAGCTCCTGGGCCCGTTGTAGGACAAGAGGATGGAGAACAGAAGACAGAAGACAGAGGGCAGACTCTGACTTCTGATTTCCGATTTCCGACTTCTGATTTCCAGCATCGGCAAAAACAAGGTCAGCTAATTTCTCACGGTCAATTTTCTCTGTGGAATCTAAAATCGTCCGGCCAAAAAGGCCGACTACTTTTTCTTTAACAGTTGGCTCATCGAGCAGTTCGTGGGCAATTTCGTCGGCGTCAATAACCTTGCAGCCTAATTTGGCAAACTCAGCCGCAACGGTGCTTTTGCCTGAGCCGACACCGCCTAAAATGCCTATCACTGGTTTTTCCCCAATATTGCCCACAATCGAGCAGTTTAACCATTTGCTACGAAGCAGTCAAGTAATTGTTCATTCTTGCCTGCCGGCGAGCAGGATTCGATGTTTGAAATTAGATATTCTAAACCTGCCCCTGCCTTTGAGCAGGGGTTCAAAGTCCCCGGGCCAACCGTTACTGGTTTTTGTTTTCAAGCTAACCCTTGCCACAAAGAAAAGGCAAATATGGGGCTTGTCAATTTGATGTGCACTCATACACCTGCGCCTGCGTAACCTGTGCAGGCAACCACAGGTGCAGGCAAAGCGCAACAGCAAGTACCCTTCACGAGATGTGAAGCTCATCCGATACTTTTACATCATCCGGCGCCTCACAAACGGACCCCGCTACTGCCTCGGCCTTCGCCGGGACGAGTTGCAGGCTGCTCAGCAGATAGTTTTTCACTACTACGTCCCAGTTCATATTTTTCGCAAGCTCGTAGCCGGTTTGAATCATACTTTGAACCTCGGCCTCGTTTTTGGGTAAGCGTGAACAGATTTGCATTGCAACTTTTTCACTTTCACTTGCTTCTATGCGGTCGCGCACCGACCTGTCAATCTGCAGCAGGTCTTCGATGTCGGCACGGTTGTGGATTTCCAGGCTTGCCTGACGGCAGTCAAGGTTGGTATAGTCTGCGACAATAGCATTCTTAACATCTCCTGCTCCGGTTGTGTCCCGCAGGAAACCCGAACACCCACAGACACTGCTAAAGACGCATATTCCGCCAAAAGTCAGCGGTTCAAGCTGAGCTATCCCAAATGGCTCATAAATGCTCTGTCCAAATTCGACATCGCTTCCTTTGCGGATGTCCATAAATTCCATATCTTCCGGCATTCTCTTGCCGCATCTTTTTGGCGCAAAGCCGAACTGATTGATGAAAATGATTTTTATATTCCTGCTTCTGGCGTTGAATTCCTGTACAGCCGTATAGTAATCTGCCTCCCCCCCGGACAAATCCGGCCAACCCTCACGGTGGGCCACAGGCCATTTATACGCCGATTCCATATTATAGATATCACTGCTTCGACGCCGTGATACTTCGGTCGAAAGGACAAGCAGCACCGCAGTTTTACCCTGTGTCCCGAACTCTTTTTCCACTTGTTCGAGCACGCGCAAATCACGCCACATTCCCTTGCTTTGCACCAATCTTGTAACATGTGTAAAGACGAAATCCGGCTTATAGCCCAACAGGTTCTCGCAATACCGCTGTAGTTTTTCTTTTGATGCAAGCTTGTCCCCAACACTGATTTGATATGCAGGGATACCGTTATAAACTATATCGATTTTGGCGTTTTCGAACTCCGGGGAGAGGAACCGCAATTCGTCCACCACATAATCGCCCACTGCGTATATATGGTCGCAGTAAATCGAGGCTTTCACAAGAGCGTGTTTGAAATAGGAGCTCTGGTCGCCGAACACTTCGTTGACGAAAAGTCCATTATGGTGAGCTTGCTTGATAACATTATAGAACATTGTATCGTGCCCTTGATGTTTCTCTACAATACGCCGCATCGTGGCTACCTCGTGGGCATAAAAAACTGTCCTGAAATTACAACAAGGCTCGATAACAGCCGCCAGCGCCGTTGGCATTCCCATAAACTCGTGCGAAATAACAACTGTCGAATCTTTAGCTGCGCCTATCGCTTTTAGCACGGCAATTGCCACCGGCGCCAATCTGACATATTGTTCGTACTCCCACAGGTGTTCGTGTAAATGGCTGCGGATGCCGAATTCCCCGAACAGGCGGCCTTTGAATTCGTTAACCACACCCTTATCCATATGTTTTACATCGACCAACACCACCTCAGGCGAACTTGTTATGCCAGTCTGCTTGTCAACAAATGTTCGCCTGCCGTAGATAATACCTGCATTGTAGTATTTTTCGATCTTACGAAAGGCCGGAGCATATCCCGTATTTACAAATCCATCAATAGATGAATAAAACACTTCGCCATCTTCGCCGAGCCGCTCTGACGCAGAGCCTTCAGTGGTGAACAATGGGCCGACAAGAATTGACCTGTCAATTGATTCAAGGTAAGATTTGCAGGTGAAAAACCCCTGCAGGACGGCGCCTATACCACCAACTTTCCCCACTGTCTCGTGAGTAACGTGTACTGCCGTTGTCTCATTGGCCATAATAAGTTTCCCTCCAAGTTTTTATGGGGCTCACTAAGGTTGTCCCGCACTAATCCTCCGTGCGCCTGGTCTGGATTGGTGCAGGGCTGTTTCCGCATAAAATATAGGAAACAATTTCATTACAACCAAACTGGAGGGATTCTATGGCTTGGTATTTTTTGCAGACCGAAAAAAACAGGTCAGATTAGCAAATTGAAGGTGTTTTTTGGGACCACTTTAGCCGGCCTCGGAAATTTTCTCCAAAAGTCAGCTCATTTCATCGCGCAGTGCCCTTATCGAACCCGAAAGTACATGCTGGGGAATATCAGCTAATTCCGGCTCCAGTATTTCACTAAGTGCTATTTTGTCGAGAATCTCCACTACCTGTGCAGCATGAGGAGCTATCAGGGCCGCAATCCTTTGGGCTTCGTATAATTCACTGTCAGCCATTAGTCGCAGATACATAATTATGTATTTCGTCAGCTCTCTCTCGCTCATCTCAAATACCGGCCCAGCCGTCTCAATAGGCCCAACCGTCTCAGCCGCCCCTTCCGGAACCTCTCTTTCCTGCAATATGTCTTGTGTAAGCTTGTGTGTCTCGGCCATCAGTTGTTTTTCTCTTTCCTCGGCAGTTACATCTATTGGTGCAAGTTTTAGCTCTTCGCCGGAGTCTGAACTGGGAACGTATAGTTTGTTATGACATGCCGGGCATTTGCCCCATTTGCCACCGGCACTGTCAGCAGCTTCTATCTTTTTGCCGCAATGCTCACAGTGAAATATTATTGCCATTTTAGCACCTCTTAATTTCTAAAGTTAAAAGTGCCTAAAGTGTAAAGTGCCTAAAGTTAAAAGGAATGAATAATGAATCTTGACTGTCGTCAGACAAGTATCCAACAAGGAATGTCCAACGTCGAACTATTTTCCTTCATCATTCCTTGTTCTCCACAGGACACCTTGCGGTGGATATTGGATATTCTTTTTTGTAACTTTAATTTACTTTAGCTCACTTTAGTTCACTTATTTCTCCGCCTTATATTCTGCAACCACCTCGGCAGTTATTCCGCCGCGAGGTGTAAATCGAGAGGTAACCTTCATCCAGCGTGGTTTGCATACACCGCTCAAATCATCTAATATATCATTTGTCAGGGCCTCATAAAAAATCCCTTTATTGCGGTAGCTCTGCATATAAAACTTAAGACTCTTTAATTCGATACACGACTTGTCGGGACAATATTCGATAACAATCTCACCAAAATCCGGCTGGCCTGTTCGAGGGCAGACGCTCGTAAACTCAGGGCATCTGATGGTTATACAATAATCTCGCTCTGGACGCGGGTTATCGAACAATTCTATTTCTACCCGTTCGTTCATTACCAGGTCCCTCTTCTTACAAATTCTTCTCTCAATAATATAATCTAAACACCTGCTTAAGACAAGCAATAATCAACACCGGAAAATAAAAAAGCTGCCTGCCAAAGTATTCACAAAAATCGGTTTTTATTGTTTTTTGACAGTCCTCCGCCAAATCGGTAAAATGCTGTTGTTCTCGCACATTTTTGAAATCAATCTTTATTGTGAAACTGTTCAGCAGGAGAATAACCGGTGGCTGACAAAAAAGCGGTGATTTTACTGAGCGGCGGCCTTGATTCAGCTACAACTTTAGCCATAGCCCGCAGCGAAGCTTTTGAGTGCTGCGCCTTGACCTTTCGGTATGGCCAGCGGCATAAAAGGGAAATCGAAGCCGCAAAGAAAATAGCAAACTCTCTCGGAGCAGTTAAACATCGCATAATCGATATTGACTTAGCTCAATTTGGCGGCTCAGCCCTGACCGATTCAACCATTGAAGTGCCCAAGGACAGGACCGATTTAGACAACCACAACCAAATTCCTCCAACCTACGTGCCTGCCCGAAATACGATATTTTTAAGTTACGCACTCGCCTGGGCCGAAGTGCTGCGCGTCTTTGACATCTTCATCGGCGTCAACACAACCGACTACAGCGGTTATCCCGACTGCCGCGGTGAGTTTATAACCGCCTTTGAGAAGACCGCCAACCTCGCCACAGCAGCCGCAGTTGAGCCTAAAGGCCGATACCACATTCACACCCCGATTATAAATATGACAAAGGCCGAAATCATTCTCACCGGCACAGAGCTTGGCGTCGATTACTCCCTCACGCACAGTTGCTACGACCCTGACCAACAAGGCAGAAGCTGCGGCCGATGCGACTCCTGCAGATTAAGACTGAAGGGCTTTGCCGAGGCAGGGTTAAAAGACCCCATTAAATATCAAATAACGAATATTGAATATTGAATATCGAAATACGAAACAATATCAAAGTGACTAAAGTTTAGAGTGCCTAAAGTGACTAAAGTTTGAAATCCATTTTAGGTACTTTAGCTCACTTTAGGCACTTTCTTGATAACCAATTATTCAGTTCGAGAATGATAATAAACGAGATATTTTATTCCTTGCAGGGCGAAGGATTCTTAGCCGGCGTCCCCAGCATGTTTGTGCGTTTAACCGGTTGTCCTCTGCGCTGCCGATGGTGCGATACGAAATACGCCTGGGACCAAACATCAGGACAAGATTATACCATCGCCAAAATTGTGGATACTGTTCTCCGTAAGTCCGCTTGGGGACGCCTTACGGCGGAGTCCCCAGGACAACAAAACCAAAGTAAATTCGTGGTAGTAACCGGCGGTGAGCCAATGATAAATTCAGACCTGCCGCAGTTAGTACAGGAGCTAAAAGCCGCCGACAAACATATAACAATCGAAACCGCAGGTATCGCATTTATACCGGATTTAGCCTGTGATTTGATGAGTATTAGCCCGAAATTGAGTAACTCGGCGCCGACCGCAGAAGACAGAAGTCAGAAAACAGAAATCAGAAGACAGAAGTTTTTAAGATTGGACATAGCCGTCCTGCATGAACTGATTGATAATTACAAATATCAACTAAAATTCGTCGTG
>CAYTND010000064.1:0-9132 GCA_964438965.1 uncultured Pirellulales bacterium | reverse complement strand
TCAAGCAGGCCAAAATAGGCATCGGCATGCTCACCCGGCTGCAACGGCAGAAATTCCACAAGGAAATCCAGGTCGCTGTTTTTAGGGTCAAATCCATCACCGGTCAGAGCTGAACCAAATACCTCGAACCGCTTGACACGGTATTGTTTGCAAAGGCGCTTGAGCGATTCGTAATTTTCCTCAATAAAGCTTATCATTCAATATGCACTCCAGAGATATAAAATCTGTGGGGTACCAAGTTCATACAGCGTGCTTCTGTCGATTTTTAATAAGTTTGACTTGCGGTAGCTCAAAAAGTCAGTCAAGGAAAATGGCTTGCGATATTGTACTACCTGGGCCTTGTCAATCCCCGCCAGAGATTTGGCTAATTCTACTGCCTCATCAAGATAGCCAATTTCATCTATCAGCTTTTCTTCAAGTGCCTCCTTGGCACCGAAAATACCGCCGTCAGCAAGCCGTCTGACATCATCTAACGTAAGTGACGCTTTCCTTCCCTCAGCCACAACCTCTACAAACCTCTCAAGGGCAGGTGTGATTACCTTATCTCGCATGTATTGGATTTCTTCCGGTGTTGGTTTCCTAAACGAGCTGGGCCAATCCTTTTTTTGGCCCGACTTAACAACAACCGGCAAAATACCGAGCTTCTCTTCCAGCAGTTCCTGCACAACAAAATACCAGCTTATTACCCCGATGGAGCCGGTAATAGTGGTTGGCTCAGCTATGATTTTCTCGCATGCAACGGACGTATAATAACCGCCCGAAGCGGCAACACCCTGCATAAACGCAACGACCGGCTTATTTTCTTCCTCGCGAAACTTGCAGATTTCCTTGTAGATTTGGTCGCTGGCTGAAATCGTTCCGCCAGGCGAATTTACCCGAACAATGACACCCTTGACATGCTTGTCCCGCCGGGCTGCCTTTAGCTGCCTGTACACACTTTTGGCTTGTTCGCCGTATATCAACCCTTCCACCGAAATTATCGCAATTTTAGTTCTTGCCGGCCCTTCTCGTATGACTTCTTCGGTAAGGAGGCCTCTTTGCCCCGTCGCAAAGATAGCAACTACGCCAAGCAACATCAGGAATAGCGCGATATTTGCCATAACCGACAGTGCTAAAACAATGCCCCAGAAAATCCTCCAGCCGGCTCCTTTCCTCCGTGGTTCCATTCTCGGCCTGCTCGCACCCAGGCCGGAACTCGGCTCTGTCGGCTGCGGCTCCGTTGACCCTGACTTAGGGTCAGCCAGATGGCTGTTGTCCTGCTCATAATCCATAATAAACCCTTTCAAAAATGACCGCCGTCATTATAGACCGCACATACTCCATCGTCAATCTTCAAAAATTATACGATGCTCCCAAACTGATTATTCTTTTATTAAAGTCGTTAGAGGTCTTCGGGCGTTTTGGACATACTTAATAAGTCGCTCTGCATATTGGGATGTCTGTCCGGCCCAAAGCCAGTTGATGATTTTTTCTATTTTGGCGTTATTTAATTTACGCCAATCACCAAAACGCAAATCGCCGGGCAGATTATATTCGTCCGCCGCTTCCAGCAGCACGGCGACACCAGCCATTGCTCCTAAAGCCATATTCGTTGGCTCGATACCATGTTCCAGCGCCAGTCGCATAGTTCCAAATATGCGCCCGTTCACCCCGAGTTTGCGCACTGCGTCGCGAACGACCCTGGCAATCGTATCCCCCAGATAAGGGTTGGTCATTCGTTCAAGCAGGTCCTCGGCATAGTTCTTAAACCCGGCTTCGGTGAAAAGTTCATCACCGAGGAAAGTATATTTTGTTATAAGTGCTACTCCGCACTCTTGTAAAGAAGTGGCTCTGCCGATTTTCATAATCTCTTGGTCGTCTTTGAGTTCGGTCATTCTCGTATAGCCCTTGACGGCACCGATAAAGCCAAGCAGCGAATGTATAGCGTTATGGCCGTAAAGTTTTGCTTCCTCGAAAGCCAACAGGTCGTCCTTTTCAATAAAGACTTCAATACCCGGCCTAAAATCAGAAATCTGTGTTCGTTTTACAAGGATTCGATTGAACTGTTCCACCAGAAAGGCCCTGTCGATACTCGGTGCTATGGTTTTCAGATTCAACTCTGCTATTTCTTCCGTGTCTGTAACAACTCGGCTCATCTTGCCGATGACAGTGTTTAGAAACTGCACCGGTTTTTCGGATAGGGCACCAATTTTATGGACAACGGCTTTTTCTAATATTTCCGCCGCTTGGTTATTGTTTTCCGCCGTATAAATTATCGTTGCTTTTGCTGTGCTGTTTTTCAAACCTTCGGCTATCAATGAGGCAGCGCTGTTGGCACTATCCGAGTCGTAGAAATCTACAGAGGGCAGACAGGTAGCTATTTCCGTGGACTGTGCTAAAACTTCAAGAAGGATTTGCCTATCTGCTGTAACGTTGGGGTTGAGCAATTCGACATTATCAATCTTCAGCGTCTCGATGCCATCGGCTTTGGCCACATTGACATAGTAGCTGCCACTGTTGGCCCTGACCGCATCGACTAACCGGGCGTCAATCTCTGCTGCAACTATCCGTGTAAAATTGCCGCTTTGAAATGCTTCCTTGGCGAACAGACCGCCCTGGATCGGCCCGAATCCAAAACCCGTAAATATATGCTCTGTCATAATTATTGACCTGCGGCCTTCAGAAAGCGATCGATTTGCTCTTTATCCGTTAAGATTGTCATTTCCAGGTCATAGGTTCTGCTTTTTCCCGGCGCGATGTGAATTAGTTTTTTCTGCTCTCTGGCCTGGCCCTGGCCGATCGGTGGATTCGTCCCCGGCTCCAGAGCAGTAACGTATTCGCCGGGACCCCAGTGCTGCCAGTTACTAAGCCAGGGCAATTGTCTTTTCTTATATTTCAAAACAAGCGCAAGACCGAGTCCTCGATTGTAAAGGCCGGCTGTGCAAATCCCCTTTTTATCAGCAGCCACGTCAATAAAAGCGCAGCCTTCGCCGCCGCCTCTGTGACTGTCGAGCGGCTTGGAACACTTTCGGAAATTGCGCCTGCTGTTGAATACCGCGTTGTCCATATCCATACCACGCGAGGCCCATTTGCCTTTGCATACAATCTCTGTCCCTTCATCAACCAGCGGCCAGCCGTAGTTGCAGTGATACAATATCATATGAGGTGTCGGAGTATTACCGAGATTGGTAACAACATCGTGAATTCGAACAGCCGGCTCACCGAGGGTGCTTGATATAGTACGTCTCAGTTCCAGATTCGGCCCGAACACGCGGGATTGTTTCACCACCGCCGTAATACTCATTTGAAGTTTTCCTGCCACCAGCTCCGGCTGCACTATTGATTCTACTTGAGCCGGAAGATTACTGATGCGTCCATGCAAACCACGCTCACCGAACTCGTCGCTTTCAGGCCCGCCAACGTGAGTTAAGCCGCACGTTGTCAACAGACCTCCGCCGAAGGAATAAAGCCATTCCAGCCCGCGGTTGGCATCGGGCCGGCTGGCAGTTATACCCCCGTGGCTCAGCCAGGCAAGACTGTATTGATTATAAAAGGCATCAACGATATCCAGCCCTCTGTCGATAACCACCTTATATCGAAGACCGGCCCCTGTATTCACCCAGGCGATTCGGGTTCCTTTACCTAAGCCGTTATCCAAAACAGAGGTTTCAATGCCTCCGATTTGGGCGTAATTAACAACTTTATCCTGCCAGCCCCCAAGGGGCCAGTTAAATCCAGTGTCCTTCGTGGCCATTTGTACTTCCTTTCTTTTCTGAATAGCTTAATTCAAAGCATCTCGCAATGCCTCAAAACTTGGATAAGCCACATCGCTGCGGACTACTTGTAGCATTTTATCATAAGTTTTGATATTGCCGTACCTGTCGTCAAGCGGCGCTTTTATATAGAGTGATGCGAACAGATTGCCCATCTGCAGCGCTTCGGCAAAATCTATAGAGCCGTCCCTGAACCGAACCAGATTGCGCCCGATATATGTAATAAGTCCTGCCCTGAATGCGTCCCCCGCCCCAACGAGGTCAACCACCTCACCTCCCATAAACCGGGATTCGATTTTGTTTGGCCCGCCGACGCGACCATCCGGGCAAATGTGCTTCTCGTAGGCTCCATCGCTGACGGTAACACCAAACAGCTTTGTTCTGTTATCTTTTCGCCAGAACCTTTCGGTCAAAAAGTCAAGAAAGTGCAGATTGTTTTCATGCTCTGTAAACTTGTCCCAGGTTCGTCCCGGAGCAAGTGTATTTTCAGTCAGCTTTGCCTCATCGCAGGACGTAAAGAACAAATCGACCTCAGGCAAGAGCGGCTCTAAAAGCCGATACTCTCCTACCGGCTTACCGGCTTTAATCAGCTCACCGGGATTGCCCGTTAAGGTATGGCTGTCAATAATCGTAACAGCACCATTACTGCGACACCACTTAATGAATTCAGCTAAATCTCGGCCTCCGTTGGCATCGCCCCTGTCGGACAGACCGGAATACATATAATAGACTATACTTGGTTGTAATTTCTCAACAGGCCCTTTGAATATCTCAAAATCAAAATCATCATTGGCGTTGGGAAAGTATGCAATACCGCCCCTGTCTTCGCCGGAGGTGCTATGAATAAAGGTTGTCCCTGTCGGTAAATCGGGATGTATGTGAGTTTGTAACATATCGATACCGTTCGCAGTCATCACATTGTGGAAAAACCTGCCCTGGGCATCCAGGCCGTCGTAATCGCCCTTGCCGAGGTTCACTCCCACTGCAACTTTCAAACCGGTCTTCGCAATCAGAGGAGCTGTGTTGCCGGGCCCGCCCGCCGTTGCAAAACCCTGCTCTATCCATTCCCTCAACTGCTCCTGCGAGTAATTCGGCATATCTTTGGTTTTACACTTAGCCAGTCCACCCTTGCCAACCAGCTTGTCTGCAAATGTAAAATCCGGCCTTCTTAAATCCGCCACCCCCGTATTTAGAATCAACACATCCGTAGCCATACTTTTACTTTCACAAAACACAATTTGTCATTCTGAGCGCAGCGAAGAATCTCTTATTTCAGCTAACCAGACCCTTCGCGGAGTTTATCCTTGAGCGCAGCGAAGGGCTCAGGGTGACAGTTTCGCGATATTCTTTCAGTGCATTTCCGCTTCACATTTACCTATGGCAGGTCTGTAAAAATTGAACTGGACGTTAGGGTGCCCCGCCAACAGTGACATCGGCACAGAGCTGTCAGCGGTTTTCTTACTTATCATAAGCGTTGTCAATCTCATCCCGAAAGGATTATCGTGTGTACCTGGGTGCCAGATTGAGATTTTCTCCGACTTCCACGTCTCCACAGGGCCGACCGTAATTGCCTTCGTTGGCACACTGGTAACCACTCCACCGGCACTGGTTCGCGCATTCTGCATTACCGTAACAGGATGCAAATCCACAATGCGCGTTGTAAGCCGGCAATACTCCTGTGGCGTTGGCGGCTCGTCCTTATATTTACCTTCCCGCTTGACCGGGTCGTTGAACGCCCAGTGCTTTATATCACCCTGGCCCCCCTGCATAACCACGCAGCGAACACCTTCCCAGCTCTTGATATATTCTGTCGTATCAGCTTTCGGGAAGTGGATATTGGACTCAGGCATTTTTAACTCGTCATCAATTCGATTAAAGCAAAGCTCCATATCCGCCTTTGCAAAAGACAGTGGATGCGAATATGGCACCTCTTTGCCATCCATATACCATTCATCCATCCCCCAGAAATGTGCATCCTTGATGTCCAGCTTCAATTCATTTACCAGCCGTGCTACAAGTGGTAGCTGTTCGGTCGGACCAATCGGCCCACAGATACCCGCCGGATTGTCAGCCGTGGCCTGTTTCCACGCTGTGATGTACTCCAGAGCTTCTGCTAAGTAAAAATCTTCGAGACTGTCATAGAACACAATCTTGAAGCCTTCTCTGCTCAAACCGGCTATATCTTCCCCTTTAAGTTTAGCTGCATCGTTGAGAATCTCATCATCAAGTGTGGTAAAATCCCACCACTGCGGTGCTAACATACTGTTTTTTCTTGCCATCGTTACTCTCCTTATACAATGTGAACCAGCTCACCGAGTTCAGCCTTGAGGATATTGTCCTGCGGATACGCATGACCCAAATGCTGTCTGAACCCTTCGGCAAAGCGCGAGTTTATCTCCCGGCCTCTCTGCTCACTGAGCTTCTTCATTGTAATAACATAGTCATCTATGCCGTGATGCTTCAAAAGCCAGTTACGCTGACTCTCGTGACAGCAAAGCATCTTTTCCTTAGTGTCCATTACACTGGTAATATCAACTATAGTACCGGCTTTTACCTCGGCGCCAAAGTTGTCTTTACCCTCCACCGGGTCCATGTAGTAAAGATATGGCACCGGCTCAAACGGCTCGGCACCGGCAGTTTCGATATTCACAACTCCACAGGCAAAACAGGCCGTCTGAGCAAGCCTGCTGGCCGTCTCGTGGTCAACCATATAGTCTGTAGGGCTGAGAGTAAAAACAATAGCAGGCTGCACCTTTCGCACTAATTCGATTGCTTTGAGCAGCGTTGGTCTGTCATACATGATAAAAACATCGCCACATTCGAGGCAATGATAGCTGCCGTCCAATATGTTCGCCGCTTTAGCGGCTTCAGCCCTGCGAATCCTGCTGATTTCTTCTCGGCTGTATTCAACTGTCCCGCAGTCGCCCGGTGCCATTGTGGCGATATGAATCTGCCACCCTTTTTTATGAAGCAGTGCCATCGTCCCCGCGCACATAAATTCCGCATCATCAGGATGAGCGAACAAACCTAAAATAGTTTTACCATTTGCCATATCCGTACTTCCAAAAACCTATCAGTAGTCTTAAACATTCAACAAAACTGTTTGACTGACACATTATTGTCATTCCTGCGAAAGCAGGAATCCAGAATTGTTGCAAGGTCTGGATTCCGCATCAAAGCCTGCCCTGAGCAAAGCCGAATGGGTGCGGAATGACAATTCTTCAAGGTATATTTGACAGAACATTATTTGTCTTATTTGCCCATCAAATGGTTGATTATCAACATATCTAATTCTTCATAATCCCGCTCCCGCTTCAATTTCTCAACCTTGTCTTTGTCCAGGCTTCGAACAAGTTCCACAAGCGCCAGGAAAATCTCTCTGCTGTTACGCAAATGCTTTGTAGCTACTTCCGGTTTCTGGGTGCGCATAGCTTTAACGTCCAGCCCTACAAATTCGCCGTCCTTGCCGTAATCGTACCGGTCAAGTATGCGCACCTGATTGAATGCCCTTCGCAAATCAACAGAGCCGAAGCTTTTGTCCTCATCGAATTTCAGGCCGTTCTGGTCGTTGAGATGAACGGTGAACAGTTTATTGTAAGCAAGGGCAAAACCCATCTCATCCGAAGGGTCCAGGCCGGCAAGAATCACATGAGCACTTTCAATATTGACGCCGACACGCTCCGGCTCACTGGTAAGATAGCTCACTGCAACAGCGTGTCCGGTCGTCGGGATATAGGCCTGGTCCATCGGCTCGTTCGGCTTTGGCTCAATCGCAATCTTGATTTCAGGATTATAGGCCAACATATCGTTTATGGCCTCTACAATTCTCTCAACGGCGAGCTTGCTGTCCTTTGCTTCACGGATATATGTCCCTTCGCGGGCAAGCCACAGAACGACCAGGTTCGTATCAAGGGCATCAGCGATCTCAATCATTCGCCGACTTCGGTCTTTGGCGTACTGCCGAGCCGCTGGATCGTTAGATGTATAAGCCCCGTCGATTGTCTGCTCATCCTCCCACAGCCGCGGCGCAACAAATTCCGCTGCAAGCCCCTCTCCTTCAAGCATCGAACGCACCTCTTTCGCCCTTTTGACTATTTCGATAAAGCTCAGATTATCCATATCCGGCACAGCGTCGTCATCGTGAAACTGCACACCGTCAAAGCCAAGTTTCTTATACATCTTAAGTTTCTTACCGAACTCAATACTATCCCTGACCGTCGGCCCAAACGGGTCGCCACCTTCATGAATATTCCACGGTCCAAATGAAAAACGATATTCTCCGGACATCTTGTCTCTCCTTAAACCTCTTCAAATGTATTTATTATTGCTCTGGCGCCTTTTCTAAAAAGTAATTGTCACATCTTGTCATTCCCGCGAAAGCGGGAATCCAGGAATAAAACAGACTGAGGCGAAGCCTCAAACAAATTATTGTTTAAAAACTTATTCAAGGCAGCTTTGCCACTTAAGAATAGGCTGTTAAAAGGCAACTATCTCTTCTTTTTCTCTTTAAGCACACCTCTGGCGTGCCGGGCGTAGTGGCCGCGAAGGTCACGCGCGTATTCTTTCAGGATTTTTTCACCGATGCCTTCGTAATCACCACAGCGATACAAAGCTCTCGCCAGAACCAGCTCACGCAGCGACTGGTTTCGTGTCAAAGTGTCCTCGGCCCCTGGCGGCGTCCAACGCCTCGCCGCATCGATATTGGTAAAAGCATAACCTGTTATGCCGGGCTTTTTCAAAAATTCAGCTAAGGGTTTGGCAGCAGCGGTATCGCCCAGAGTCTCAAGCGCTATCGCCACCGCCCGGCAATGCGAGAACTCACTTCCGTCATCGAGTTGTTTTACTTTTTCAAGAATCGGCCCCAGTGCCTGCTCGCTGCGCGTACGGCCAAGAGCAATGATAAGACTATCAAGCTCACTTAGGCTCGCCCCGTACTGTCCCATCCCCGTATAATTCCAGCCCTTGTCCCATGCTCTGGATTTCACCGCTTCGGATAGAGTGCCGGCGCCGGCAGGCTCACCTAACATACCGAGGATGTGGGCGTAAGCAAGTTTGGCCTTTTCACTATCAGCAGCTTCGTAAGCTCTCCTAAGAAGCGGCATCGCATCCTGCAACTGCGCAAGGACTACCTCTAGCCCCTCAAAGTCATTGACAACTCGCTCAACCGCCTGTGCAATCTTTTCTTTTGGCAGCGGATACGAATCTTTATCCGTCAGTACCTTCTCCGGCAGATTACCTTTCTCAACTAAATGCTTCTGAAGTGCCTTGATATCAATCTGACGGACGCTCTTGCCGCTCTTGGCCGCCATCGCCGCTGCCATACCTGCGGCGTAGCCCTGGTTTTGGATGTCTGCCTGCATGCGTATAACGGGCATCGCGT
>CAYTND010000063.1:0-9179 GCA_964438965.1 uncultured Pirellulales bacterium | reverse complement strand
CGGGCGTGGCAGACAGTAAATATTTCGTGGCGGAGGCCTGCGAATACGATAGAAGCTTTCTGAACTTGAAGCCGAAAATCGCCTGCATATTGAATATCGAGCAGGACCATCTGGATTACTATAAGAATGAAGATGAAATAGTCGAAGCGTTTGGGGAATTCGCTTTGGGGACCAAGCCGGAAGGCGTGGTGATTGCTAATGGACAAGATGCAAATGTGGCGAAAATAATTATGGATTCCCGCTTTCGCGGGAATGACAAAAAAAACGGGAATGACAAAAGAGAAGCAAATGACCCAGGAAGCCGATATAACTATGGTCTGCGCTTTGAGACTTTTGGGCTTGATGAAAATTGTAATTTTTACGCTAAGAATATCTCGCTAAATGACGGACTTTATGCCTTTGACGTTTATCATAACCGTAAATTGTTAGGAGCGACCCGGATTTCGGTCCCGGGGACGCACAATATTCTAAACGCATTAGCGGTTGTGGCTATGGCGGTTAATGCGGGGCTGGAGCACTCCACAGGACGCCTTACGGCGGAGCAGGTACTTGAATTGCTGCCGGGCTTTACCGGCATCGAGCGCCGGCTGATGTTAAAGGGGCAGTTCGGCGAGATTACAGTTATTGACGACTACGCTCACCACCCGACGGAAATAAGGGCATCGCTTGCGGCGATACGGCAAATGTATCGGCCGAGACGAATCTGGTGCATTTTTCAGCCGCACCAGTACAGCAGAACAAGATTTTTGCTTGATGATTTCGCCGAAAGCTTTAAGCTTGCCGATATAACTATTGTGCCGGAGATTTATTTCGTCCGGGATTCTCAGTCGGCCCAAAAAGAGGTCAACGCCCAGATACTTGTCGGAAGAATGCGAGCCAATGGGACTGAGGCGTTATTTATCGATAATTTCGGGGCCATTTGCGATTACTTAGAAAGCAATGTAACAGCCGGTGATGTAGTAGTTACTATGGGCGCAGGCGATATTTGGAAGGTAGCAGATGAATATATTCCGCGGCTTAGAAGAAATAGTTAAGGCCGATTATCCGCTGGGCAAGCGGACGTGGTACGGGCTTGGGGGGCCGGCTGATTATTTTATCAGGCCGAAAACCGTCAAACAGCTCAAAGAAGTTGTCCGGCGTTGCGACGAAAACAATGTCCGGATTTACGTGATGGGGTTCGGCTCCAACCTGTTAATCAGTGACGAGGGTTTGCGGGCGGCAGTGATAAAGCTTGAGTCAGAGCAATTCGCACAGATAGAGTTCGAGGGTGAGGAGGTTACCGCCTGGGCGGGGGTGGAATTGAGCAAGCTGGTTTTAACGTGTGTGGAAAAGGGACTTTCAGGCATCGAGGCCCTGACAGGGATACCGGGTTCCGTCGGCGGAGCTGTGAAAATGAATGCAGGGGGCAACTTTGGAGATTTTGGGGCAGTTGTAGAAACCGTTACGCTGATGGACAACGAGGGTAACGTTTTTGAAAAGAGTAAACCGGAACTGGTATTCGACTACCGCCGAACAAATATCACGGCAAAGTTCATTCTAAACGCCCGGTTGAAACTTAACAAGGCTGACTCAGAGCAAATCATACGGACGGTACAAGAAAACTGGATTTATAAAAAGAATAATCAGCCACTGAATACGAAGAATTCCGGCTGTATCTTCAAGAATCCAAGAGGTGTTTCGGCTGGCGCTTTGATTGACAGGGCCGGTCTAAAAGGGCTGCAAATCGGCGGAGCTGTGGTCAGTGAGAAACATGCAAATTTCATAATCGCCGAAAAAGGGTGCACAAGCCGTGACGTCATGAGACTAATAGAGGCCGTAAAACAGAGGGTTAAAGAACAGTTCGACATCGAACTGGAACTTGAAATTGAGGTCTGGTAAATGGTGAGTGGAATAAGTGAACTAAAGTGAGCTAAAGTTAGAAAAGAATCCACAACTTTAGGCACTTCAAACTTTAGGCACTTTAGTCACTCCAAACTTTAGGCACTTTCCTGATGACCGTTTAACCCACCATCATTTAACCAAGGATATTAAATTGAAGATAGTGAGCAGCAGATTAAAAGTGGCTGTCCTTATGGGGGGTATCGGGTCCGAGCGCCGGATAAGTATTCAAAGCGGGGTGTGTGTTGCGGAGGCTTTAAGAGAGGGCGGCTTTGATGTGGTAACAGCCGACGTTCGACCGGACAATCTTGATATCTTAGAAGATAGCAGCGTTGATGTGTTCTTCCCCGTATTACACGGCAAATTCGGCGAAGACGGCCGGCTCCAACGAATACTCCAGGACAAGTCCCTTGTCTATGCGGGTAGCGGGCCAACGGCAAGCAAATTGGCGTTTGATAAAATGACGAGCAAAAAGCTCTTTGCCAAAGCAGATGTGGCTACACCCGCGGCGATTGAGTTTAACGCCGAGACTGATATCAAGCAACTTGAGAAACGATTGCAGTACCTTGCAAATGAATATGTTGTAAAGCCCATAAGGGAGGGGAGCAGCGTTGGAGTCAGTATTATCGCCGACCGAGACGAAGCTGTCGCCGCCGCTCAGGAAACCTTAGATGAGTTCGGCGATTGTATGATTGAGAAATTCATCCCGGGTAAAGAAATAACGGTCAGTATCTTGGAAGATGGGGCGCTTCCAATTATTGAGATTAGAAGTCAAACCGGCTTTTACGATTACCAGGCAAAATATATTGATGAGCAAACGGAGTATCTGTTCGATACGATTAGGGACCCTGCCCTGACGGCTCAAATCGAACAGGCCGCGATGGATTGTTTCTATGTGCTCGGCTGTCGGCACTTTGCAAGAGTTGATTTTATGCTGAGCGATGAGGAAATTGCTTATGCTCTGGAGGTTAATACTATTCCTGGCTTTACAACGCATTCACTTTTGCCCAAGGCAGCGGCAAAGGCGGGATTTACGATGGGCGATTTGTGCTCGAAAATCGTCGAGTCAGCATACTCGCCGCTCGTGAGGCGCCAAGCGTGATACGAGACTATGTCAGCGAGAAGGAAAAGAAAGAAAAGCAGGACGAAAAGAATATCATTTAAGCCCGGCACCTCAAAAAGAAAGAAGAAAAAACAAGCACGCCGACTCGCTCCGACTTTGTTCAGCATCTTAAAAGTATCAGCAGTGGTCGCTGTCCTGGCAGGGTTAGTAATCGGTTTGATATTCTTAGAGAGTCACGTCAAAAAAACTTCCCCCGTTTCGGAGCAGACAATCCGTCTGGAATTGGTGGATGTCCCAGCCTGGGTGACAAAAGAGCTTGAAGAAAAGGTTCTGGCTCCTGCGAAAGATGATGGCGAGGATTTAATGCTCGATGAAAATGCCGCTGCTTTAGTGCAAAAGAACATCAAGAAAGAGGTTGTGTGGCTCAATGATGTAAAAGTGCAGAAAACACACGATAGACTGCGTATCGAAGGACGATGGCGAAAACCTGTGGGCCTGGTCAAGTCGGGCAAACGCAAATTTTACGTGGATGTTGAGCAGGTGGTGCTCGATTTTGTTCAGATGCCGCGTCTGCCGATAGTAGAGATAACAGGACTATCGCCGACAAGAAAAACGCCGCCGTTGGGCAAAGTCCGGGAAGGTGATGACCTGGCGGCGGCTATAACGATATTGGACAGGCTCGACCGAATGGACAAGTCTGACACGCCTGATAAGCCGCTGCTTTATGAAATCGACAGAATAGATGTAAGCAATTTCAACGGCAGAAAAAACAGCAAGCTTGCACATATTGTTCTGTACGCGAAGGACGATACCGAGATTATATGGGGAGCTGAGTTTGGCACCTGGCAGCGCTATCTGGAATCGACCGATGAACAGAAACTGGCGAAGCTCTACAGTTATTACAAGGAGAACGGCACACTGTCAGGCGATGCAAAATACATCAATCTGTGCGACCCACAGGACAATATCCCACTGCCGATTGATAAATATTAAATTCCACAAAAGAGTAAAACACAAAAACGCAAAACCATAGTGTAATACAGAAGATAAAATACGAAACTATGAAAAGCACGAAGCACAAAATTCGAAATACGAAACAAATTCAAATGACCAAAATACAAAATCCAAAACAAAGCGTTTTGGACATTTGAATTTCTGATTTTAATATTGTTTCGGATTTAGGATTTCGATATTCGGATTTTGTTAACGGATTTTTATCTCCTTAGAGTTTTAGTATTTAATGCGGTCACAAGGTCGGTATAACGATAGGGGATTTGGAATTCTACACAGAGGGATTTAAGTTTCTTCAGGGCCGACTCGCTCAATTCGCTTTGGAAATCCGCATCGGCATCACAACAAAATATTCTACAGGCGGCGAAACGATATTCATAGACCGTGCACTTGCCGTCGATGTTATAAGGGCATCGATTTGTCGGCATTGACTTGATGTTTTCGGCGCCGAGATTCGCAGCTTGCTGCCCAGTAGTCAGATACATCAATTCCGGCGGGGTAACAAACAAATGGTGGTCAAACTTGTCGAAATCACAGCATTTACCACAAGAGTTGCATTGGCCGGTTAGCAGGTTATTATCGCGAATTTGGGTGTCCAGCCAGGTATAAATTTCAGCTACTTTTTCGAGGAGCCGGTTGTTCGTTCCGCATCCTGCCACCATTTTTTGTTCCTTTTGATTTTTTCTATTTCGTCGTGTGTGTAGAGTCTGCCGTGGTTGATGCCGGGGCATTTTTGAGCGGCTTTGTTCCAGGCATTGGGGTTGGTTAAATTCTCAGGCCAAAAGGGCCAGGCCCTGCACTGGCTCGGGCGGACAGGATAAATAATACATCTTTTTTGGCCTGCGATGTCTTGCAAGAGTATGCAATCTTTGGTACCGGGGTGTTCGATAATCGTTGTCCGCAGGCCCACGCGCTTCAAGTATTCTTTTCGCAACTGTTCAACAGATATTTTCAGAAAATCTGCGATTATTTGAATCTCCGGCTTGGTAACCCAGATATAGCCCTCCCCCGGCCCGGAGCAACACCGTCCGCACTGCACACATTCGAAATGCAGACCGCCAATATACCAGGGCATACTATTACCATCAATCATCCGACAAATCTGATTTCAGCCACTCTGCAACATGGTCAACAAATCCTCGGGCGATTTCAAATGCATGGCGGGCATTATCTTCTGATATTGAAAAGTTAGAATCGTAGTCACCCAATTGTCTCTCACCAAAAATTATATTCAGGTCTCTACCCAGCCGTTTATCAAAAATCCCTGTTTTCACAAAATACTGGCCAAAAGCAGAAATAACAGCTTTGTGCGAAGTAAAAGTCATTTTCTTTTTAAGCAGCACCGCCTCTGCCGAATAGAACATCGCATAATACGACCGCGAAACAGCAGAGTCATAATCACCGTCCTGAATCAGTAACTCCGCACTTCTCAAATATCTGCGGGCCTTTTCAATAAGCGATTGAATCTGGCTCATACGGTTATACCTTCCCTACGGACATTTATAATCAAGGGACTTTCGAGTTTATCGAAATTACTCTCGGAGACCGGATATACTGCTATCAGAACATTATGCTCAAGATTCAAATCTGTAAATATATCAGCCATTCGGTCAATCTCTTCGCAGGGATCAACCGCCCCTGCCAGCACAACAGCAAGGTCGATGTCCGAATGTTCATCATTGGCCTGACCCCTTGCATAAGAGCCATAGAGCACAACCTTTTTAAGCCGCTGCCCATAAAGCTCGGCTATCTTCCGTTTGAACTCTTTAAGTATCTGCTCTATTTCCATAATGTATTCCTAAACTTGCTATTTGATTCTTTAATTATACCGCAATAGACTCGTCATAACAATCGCCGTTTTGCCGGTCATTGTGAGCGAAGCAATCTCGTTTTGGATTTTATTCTATATCATATTTCTTTATTTCTTTTCCTAATATGTTAAAGGAGCTTTTCATCGTTTCTCCCATAAAAACAACAGCCTTCATTTCCTGAATTCAAAAAAACATCCTTGCAACTTTTCAGCGGTTCAATATCCCATAGTTTCTTCCTCTGGGGATAAAGATATTCCCTTATCTTATGCTTATCTTTAGCACAGGCATTTGACTTTAATGGGCCATCGTATTTAAGATAGAACTCCATATATAATCCTCTATCACCGTACCAATATTTTCCGGATAGTTACCTTTGACTTTTCGTTCTGGATTCCCGCTTTCGCGGGAATGACAGTAAAATCAAGGACGGCGTTTTTTATTTTACCACTTTAGGACGGCGCCGGTGTCGGCGCTGGTGGCCATTGAGGCGTATTTTGCCAGGCAGCCTTTGGTTATTCTCGGCTTGGGCGGTGTCCAGGTCTTTTTGCGTTGGGCCAATTCTTCATCTGACAGCTTAACATCTATTTGGTTTTTGGGGATGTCGATTTCTATTATGTCGCCGTCTTTCAATAATCCGATAGGGCCGCCTACGGCAGCTTCGGGACTTATGTGGCCGACACAGGCGCCTCTTGTTCCGCCGCTGAACCTGCCATCGGTAATCAGGGCAACAGACTCGCCTAATCCGGCGCCCATAATATAACTTGTCGGGCTTAACATCTCCTGCATACCGGGGCCGCCTTTAGGGCCTTCGCAACGGATTACCACGACATCACCTTCTTTGATTTTGCCGGCCAGGATACCGTCGCAGGCGTCTTCCTGGCTCTCGAAGATAACGGCTGGGCCGGTGTGGGTGAGCATTGCAGGGGTGACGCCGGCGACCTTGACTACGCTGCCGTTGGGTGCAAGGTTGCCCTTCAGAATAACCAGCCCGCCGGTCTTCGAGTACGCATTATCAAGTGAATGGATAACTTCGGGATTTTTGATTTTAGCATCTGCTATATTTTCACCAAGGGTATTAGTAGTGACCGTAAGACAATCTGTGTTTAGCAAATTCGGAACTTTGCTTATTTCTTTGAGTATAGCGCTTATACCGCCGGCGGCGTCAACATCCTCTACGTGATATTTGCTCGACGGCGAGACCTTGCAGATGTTGGGGCATTTAGCTGAGATTGCGTTTATGCGCTCGAGGTCGTATTTGATGCCGGCTTCATTGGCCAGAGCCAGCGCGTGCAGTACGGTATTGGTCGAGCCGCCCATCGCCATATCCAGAACAAAGGCGTTGTCTAATGATTTTTCGCTGATTATACCCAGCGGTTTGATGTCCTTTTCAATAAGTGTGATAATTTGTTTGCCCGCCGCTTTGTAAAGCTGTTGGCGTTTTGGGTCAACGGCCAGGATTGTTCCATTGCCGGGCAGTGCCATTCCGATTGCCTCGCAAAGACAGTTCATTGAGTTGGCAGTGAACATTCCGGAGCAGCTTCCCTCGGCCGGGCAGGCGGTTCGTTCAAGCTCCTTTAGCTGAGCTTCGTCAATTTTGCCGGCGTTGAATTCTGCAACGCCTTCAAATATGCTGATAATGTCAATGGCTTTTCCTTCTTTTGTTTTTCCGGCGGCCATAGGCCCACCGGAGACGAAAATCGTCGGGATGTTAAGTCTGACGGCGGCCATTAACATTCCGGGTATGATTTTGTCGCAGTTGGGGATGCAGACAAGGCCGTCAAAACAGTGCGCCCGTGCCATAGTCTCAACGGAATCGGCGATAATCTCTCGTGAGGGCAGGGAATATTTCATACCGGTATGGCCCATAGCAATGCCGTCGCAGACCGCTATTGTATTAAATTCAAATGGCGCTCCGCCGGCGTTGCGAACAGAGTCCTTGACCACCTGTGCCACCTTGTTGAGATGAATGTGGCCGGGGACTATCTCGCAGAAACTGTTGGCGATGCCGATGAACGGCTTGTCGATGTCGGCGTCTTTAAGGCCGCAGGCGTGAAGCAAGGCACGGTGAGGGGCTCGCTGGAAACCCTTTTTGACTGTATCACTTTTCATAATCCGGTTTCTCCAAAAAACGGTTGACAAAGTAATCTCTGTATGTTTTCAACGGAGCAAACTCAAAGCCGGATTCTAACCGATGGTTGAAAGCAAATAAAGAAAAATCGGTTGTCTTTAAAAAGAGCAAATGTATAATCGGGATTTGAATTTGCCGGAAAATTAAAGTTAATTGGTTAATTAGTTAATTAGTTGATTTATGCCCTTGGTATTGGTCATTCTCCACTCACTAATTAACCACTCACTGCTAACTACATTCGTGCCTGGGAGAATAAGTTATGAGACAAGTCAAAATTTGCGGCTTCGCAGCGGGCGCTGTAATCTGCGTATTGCTTTTGACGGCAGGCTGTGCCCAAACCGCCACCCTCGCGTTGAAGTTCACTCCAGATGACGTTACAGCTTATAAGGTAACAACAGAACGGGAAAGGGGCGTTATATGGGAGGGACCCTTGATAAACAAACCCAAGGGCTTTGTTGGCGGTCATACAGGCAACAGAATCGAAATGACCTTCACCCAGCAAATACAAAGCGTTGACGATGAAGGCAACGCCGTTGCAAAGATTACAATCAAAGGACTGAAATATTTGGCTAAGGTTAAAGACAATATCATTCTGGATTTCGACAGCTCGCGAGAAAAAGACCGAAATAACCCTTTGGGTAAGTTAATAGGGCAAAGTTATACGATAGAAATCACCGCTTCCGGGCAAGTTTCAAAGGTTATCGACGCAAGCGGTGCCCGTACCGCCGTCGGGGGCGCCTCTGCCAACCAAAGGGCCGCACGATTGCTTTTGGCTGAGGTTATCAAGGAGCAGCACAGCATTCCTGTACTGTCGGCTGTCGAGAAGAACCAATTACGCCCGGGTGAGAGCTGGAGCGATATAAAGACCTTTTCTTTTGGTCCGATGGGCTCAAAATCATACGAAAGAATTTATGAACTAAAAGAAATCAACAACATTAATGCTCGTCGAATTGCCATCGTCGAAATGAGTGTTGTTCCCTCCTCGGAAAAGGCGAAGGAGCTGCACAAAGAACAAGTAACAGGTTTCTTTTCGAAACTGTTCGATACTACCGAAACATATACCGGTGAGCTAAAGCTGGATTTGACAGCGGGCAAAATCGAAAAATACTTTGAAGAGTTCAGGTCCGAATGGGTTGCCGTTGACCCGATGGCTGAAGAAAAAGAGAAAGAACCTGATACGCTGCGAATGAGTGCGACTCGTCTTTACCGTATCGAAAGAATTGATTAGAATTATAGGACTGGTAAAGAAATTAGGCCTTGACCGCCGGCAGGCGAGTTTCGTTTTTGG
>CAYTND010000062.1:0-9373 GCA_964438965.1 uncultured Pirellulales bacterium | reverse complement strand
GGTCCAAAGCCTGGTACATGTCCAAGGCCTGGTTCAGATGTTCGACAGCCTTATCCTTTTGTCCGAGTTTGTCAAGAGCCCTTGCTAAATGAAAACGTGAGGAGATAGCCGCCCGTGTTCCGTCTGGGTAGAGTTTGATACACGTAGTGAAATCCTCGACGGCCTTGTTGAATTCGCCCAGCCGGTAGTACGCAACACCGCGGGTGTCGATAAGGTCAATATAGTTTGGTGATATTTGTAGTCCACTCTGGGCAAGTTCGAGCGCCTCTTGGAACTTGCCCTGCTCTTCGCACATTATCCAGGCCAGATTGTTGATGACGATTAGATTGTCAGGCTCAAGCTGAAGCGTCCGTTGATAGAGTGGAACCAATTCGTCAGAACGACCAATGGTGTGTAGTAGTATGGCAAGGGCAGTCATAGTCTCAATAGAATCAGAATCATTTTCCAACATTATCCGAAGTATATGTTCGGCTGTTTTCTTGGCCTGGCTATCATCAGTTGTTACCAGGTTCCTGGCAATAATGATAGGCGTACGGCTATCTTCTGGGTGCTTTTGGTACCAGTCGGTGACCTTTTGGCCAAGCTCACTCCATAATTGGTCGTCTTTGAGTAACTGTACTTGAGCCAATAAGGGAACCGGGTCATTTGGTTCAGACTGAATCAGAGAGTCAAATTCCTTTTGGGCATCCGCCTTGTTGCCGTCCTTATGCAACGCTACGGCAAGGGCGACCCTTATTCTTCGCTCCTCTGGCGTGCCGGAGCGAGAGACTAATTGTACCTTGAGAAGATTTACGGCCTTTCGCGGCTCTCCTGTTGCAATATATATGTTGGCCAGGAACACTGTGGCCTTAGTATTGTTCGGGTCCAGTTCGAGCAGCATTTTGAGAGTTGGAATTGCCAGGACAGGCGACCGTTTTGCCTCGGCACCGGCTTTCAACAGGAGTAACGTCCTGTCGTTGGGTGTATGGGCAAGGCCTCGCAAAGCGGCATCCATAGCTTTGGAGAACTGTTTTTGTGAGAACGATATCTCTCCAAGAAGCGCCCAGGCCTGGCTGATTTCAGGTTGGTCTTCGGTTATCTTTTGAAGAATCCGCGTGGCATTTTCGATAGCTGGAGCCGTTCCTTCTGTGAGCAGTGATCTAGCTTTGAACAGCCGCAGGTCAACATCGTCGGGATTTGATTGCAGGGCCTCGTCAAGGATGACTTTTCCCTGACGAACTTTTTCGGCGTCTCCCGATTCAAAGAGTAGCCAAATAGCGCGTTTTTGGATTTGGACATCGCTCAAGCCCAAAGATAGTGCCTGTTGAATATCAGCAATCGCCTTATCTGCCTGGCCCATAGAAAGGTAAAAGTTACTCCGGGCCATCCATACACCAACGTTGTTGGGTTCGATGGCGGCAGCGTGCTCAAAGTCTGCTATCGCCTTATCAGTCTGCCTGAGGAATGCGTGTGTTCGAGCGCGAAAGATATAAGCTGATGCGTTGTTGAGATTATTTACTATTTCATCACAAACTTTCAACGCCTCTGTCGTTTTGTTCTGACGAATATTGAGCCGGACTTGTGCAGCAGCTACCGGCAGTGAATTAGGGTCTTGGATTTTTAGTTCATCCAGTAATTCTCCAGCCTCGTCAAACTTAGCTTGCTGTGTCTTGAGTAATGCAAGAGAAAGACGGTTAGCCTGGTTATTGGGGTCATTGCTGATAAAGTCCTGTAGAATATTTGAGGCTAAACTTAATTGGCCATGTCTGAGGTAACTTTGCAATTGTAATTGCTGAAGTTGCGGGTTATCCAACTGTTGCCGGGGAACGCGATTCAGAAGCTGGTCGGCTTCGTCATATTCCTCTGCCCTCCAGAGTGCATCGACAGTCGCGACTATTATACGAAGGTCGTCCGGAGAGCGGCTCAGGGCTTCACGGCATGTCGAAATTGCCAGCTGCAGCTCGCCGGAACGGTCGTAGGCTGCCGCCAAAAGCATCCGGCTTGCCTGGTCGTTTGGATTTGTCCGCATATTTTCCTGCAGGAGCGAAACAATTTGGGGATAACGGACTTTGAAATCATCTGCTGCAAACCAGAGTTTTGCTTGTTCATATCGCCATTGCCAGCCATCCTCGCCCTCGAGTAACTTGATGTCGTTGACGAGCTGCTGGTTTTTTTCGGGGTCTTTGATAACCTGTTCACACAGTAAAAGTCGGCGTTTTACAGGAATGTCATCGGGCAGTTTTTCTGCAAGTGCACTAAGTGTTGGGTAAGCATCGTCTTTCTGATTCCACAGAGAATAAAATTCGGCAAGCAGCAGGCCTAATGTGCGCTGGGTGACAGGCTGGTCAATGCGCGCCAACGCATCTTTAATAATTGCTTCGCATTTTTCTTGATTGCCTTGCCGGTTTAATAAAATCGCAATGTATCTTACCGGCTCAACGTCCTGAGGAAATTCCTCCATCGTTTTGTTTAACATCGATATTGCTTCATTTATCTTGTCCTGAGCAATGAGCAGCTCAACTTCAGCCATAGCAATCCTTATTTGCGAAGGATGGTTTTTCTTCAGTTGAGTTACCAAGGTCCGGGCGCCGGTGAAATTGCTCCGTTGCAGTGCAAGCTGGAACTGCAACAGTTTGACTTCGAGAGAACCGTTAGTGGTCTTTTCCAATGCGGACAATTGTTTTTCTATGTCCTGCCACATTTGGGCATTCCTGCCCTGAGCTTGTCGAATGGGTTCACCTGTTGAGCCTGCCGCCAATAGTTGTATTCGAGCTTGTATATATAGTAAAGCAGCATCAGTATTTCCCGGCGAAAGTCGCTTTGCCGTTTCGGCGTGCTCGGCTGCGTCAGTCCAGTTTCCGGTCTGGGCTGACAGTTTGGCCAGGGCCAGATGTCCACTGAAGAGATTGGGTCTTTCGGAAACGAGAGTGCGTAAATGCTCCAGCGCCAATTGTGTGTTACCCAAACGCGACAGAGCTGATGCCAACAACAATCGAATCTGTGGGGATTTATTAACCATCCATTGATTGTTGCCAATACCCAATACCATTGACTGCTGCCAATATTTAATGGCCTCGAACAGATGTCCTCTCTCGGCGGCTACAAGACCTTCCAGGAATGCAACTGTCACGGGTACGACATCCTTTTGGTTCATTTCGGAGATACAGTCGGAAGCGCGGTCGAGCTGGTCGCAACGGATAAACAGC
Organism: uncultured Pirellulales bacterium; assembly: GCA_964438965.1. GTDB lineage: Bacteria > Planctomycetota > Phycisphaerae > Sedimentisphaerales > Anaerobacaceae > NIOZ-UU13. The sequence goes on along the minus strand of CAYTND010000062.1, from coordinate 6,188 downwards.
TCTGTAGCTATTGGCATAAAATCCCAGGGCTGAGAAGAAAGCTCTTTTAAGCCGGTCTCGGCTACTTTTAGCATCTTTTCCTGAGACTGTGATTTCAGTGCAAGCTGAGCCCATATTGTCCACAGACCCTGGTCTGTTGGCATGGCTGTTTGCACAGCCGTGAGATGTTGCTCTGCCTTATCCAGAATGTTTGCGTTGATAAATTCGCCGGCAAGGCGCAGCTCCACGTTAGGGTCAGATAAATCCAGTTTTTCAGCATGTTCCAGGTCAGCTAAAGCTTTGGCGCTGTCATTGGTTCTTCGATGGAAACCGGCACGGACTATATATGCCAGGGCCGAGGACGGATTGTTATTTACCGCTTCGTTAAACCAATCGTTGGAGTCAGGGAAATCTTCCGGTCGCTGCTCTATCAGTTGGCCCAATGTTTCATAAGCCAATATCTGGTCAGGATGTTCTTGCAAGATGGTCTTCAATTGTGCCGCTGCTTCATTGGATTTTCGTTGTCTATCCAGCGCCAGGGCCAAGATTATGCGAAGTTCAGGGTCATCATTTGTTTCGAGCTGTCTGTTGGCAATTAACTCGGCCTCCCCAGGCATTCCCATCATTAAATATACTTCGGTAAGTCGCATAGCAGCTTCCCTTTCAGAAGTCAGAAGCCGGAAATCAGATGTCAGATGCCTTTTTTTCTTTGTCGTCTGTCCTCTGTCGTCTGTCTTCTGTCTTGCTGCCGCTCTCAAAACGGCTCGATAAGCCGATATGGCTTGTTGAATATTGTTGCGTTTGGAAGGTCTGATTTTAAGCTGTGCCTCGGCGTATTTGAGCAGCGTGGGCACATCATCCGGCTCAACAGCAAGATGCCGGCCAAGATTCGCTGCTGCTTGTTCCCACTTTTGTTCATCATACGCCTTATTGCCCAGGGCAAGTCCCTGTTCGGCCCTGTTAGTTCTCTGCGATTGGCGCAGTCCAAAAGCGGTTACACCTAAAACACCGGTACTGATTACCAGGACAATTGCCAGTTTCCAGTTAAAGTATCTTCTTGGCATTTCCGTATCCTTTCACGATATTTAGAATTGGTTGATGAAGTTATCGAACAGTTTTTTGGTTGTTTTCCAGCATATCCATAAGTCCATCTTTAGTGACAGATTTCTGACATATTCGGTGTCATAGTGTATCCATTCCTGGAAGTCTTTCATTGGCTGGCGTGTTCTGAAAATCTGCCAGAGTCCCGTTATTCCCGGGCGAACAGACAATCGGGCGTCGCGCCAAAATGGACACAACGTATTCTCCGATTCGGGAGAAGGTCTTGGACCAACGACGCTCATTTGGCCAAGTAAAACATTGATGAATTGAGGTATTTCGTCTAAATATGTCTCTCGCAGGAATCTGCCGACAGCGCTGATTCGCGGGTCATCGGTCATCTTGAATTGTGGGCCATCGACTCTACTAACGAATCGTAGTTTATCCTGCATCTCATCGGCGCCGAGGTGCATTGTCCGGAATTTTATACAGTTGAATATTTTTCCATAGAGTCCCTGCCGTCTATGCTTAAAAAACACCGGGCCGGGAGAAGTTAGTTTTGTCGCCAAGGCGATGAAGGGTATTATGGGAGCAAATAGAATTATTACTATTATTGCAGCAAAACAATCAGCAAGTCGCTTGAAGCTGCCTGCGTAAGAAAACCTCGGCCAAGTGCGGAAGGTGTCATTGGTGCGTTGTTTGCGGTCCAATTCGAAGGCCGGATAGTAAATTTGCTTTGAACTAAGGTTTACTGGAGGTGTAGAATCTTGTTTGGCGTTGTCGAAGCTGGTATCTCCGCAGTCCCGTAAGGGACGCCTTGCGGCGGATGCCTTACGGCAGAAACTGGAGGCTGGACGCCCGAGCTTCGAGTTTCCATGGCGAGTATCGATACGAGCATCGACAACCTTAAACGAAAAAGGTCCCTTTACAATACAGTTCTGCACAACTTTGTTCTGCGGTACTGAGACTTTCGGGCCAATGATAGATGAGTTTATTACCGCTCCTTGTTTAATTTTCACGTTATCGCCAATGATGGTTGGGCCAATCACGATTGTCTTTGGGCCGATGCAAACGTTTTTCCCTAACAATACTTTCCCAACTAATCTTGAATCCGCACCTCGATACTCGATACTGGATACTCGTCGAGAATCGAGTATCGAGAATCGAGAATCTAGAACGGTCCTGCAAAAGTTCAACAAGCCGTCTTGCGTTCCTAAATCCAATACAGCCCCGCCTATATTAATTCCACACGAACTCAATGAATTTGATAGGCACTTTTCTAAAAGAGCGGAAAAGGATTGAGGTAAGACACCATCAGTAAGAAGCTGGTCAATAATACCGGTTTTAACAAAAAGATGATGAGGCCAATCGGTGAAAACAGGGGCGAGTTCGGCCGAATCACAGTACAATCGACGGAAACCTGCTACCTGCCCTTCGGATGTCAATCGCATTTTTTCTCGTTTGCCCAACAGGTCAGGCTCGACATTAACCGCCACTATGTCCGCCTGGACCTTGACCAGTAGTTTGTTAAGTAGTTGGTTATCAATTTGTGTAGCAAAGCGTCCGTTGGAAATAACAAACCATTTGTCTCGTTTAGCTTTCCGCAGGAACTCCGGGAAGATTGGCACATTTTTCGCATAAGGAAGACAGAGGACAGAAGACGGAGGACAGAAAACAGATTTTGATTTCTGATTTCTGACTTCTGATTTCTGACTTCTGTATTCTTCTGGAATGGCACAAACAATTTTTCCGTTGCGGCCCCAAACCCTGCTGTTGCAGGGGCGAGCCTGCCCCCGCGAAAGCGGGGGTAAGCTTTTGCTTAAGCCATCGAGAACGACACCGGCAATAGGCTCGTTGGCCAGGGCAAACCGAAGAAGGTTATCACTGATGCTTTTTGCGCCCGCAACCGGCGGATTGTTTTTATGTATGATAATCAGATTCATTGGTGGACATTAGGGAGCAGCTTTCTTTTTGCTCGCTTGACAGTTTTCCTTGATTTGGCATTTTGTGCGTAATAATTGTGTCTATAACGGTAGTAACTCTGCTGGACGTTACTTAACACTATGCCCAGTAGTCTGACATTTATTTGCGTTAGCCGTTCCTTCGCCTCTTTGAGCTCCGGCGTAGTAGTTCGGCCGGCGAAGCTGGTCAAAATAACCCCATCTCCAAACTTGGCCCATATAAGCGCATCAGGAAAAGCCAGTACGGGAGGAGTATCAATAATCACGTGGTCGTAGTTTTGGCTGAGCATATCTATGCACTGGCGTGTCCCCGGCGAAGCTAATAGTTCGTAGCCATTGGTTCTGCTGTGAGGGTCGGTGGCCAGCACATCCAGGCCGGTCGAAGCTATAGAGTAAACAGCCTGGTCCAATTCCTTCCCTAAAAGTACATCCTGCAGCCCCTTTGAGCCTTCGGGCAGATTCAGCAAATGTGCAATATCAGGTTTTCTCAAGTCACCGTCTATAAGCAGGACCTTTTTCCCCGCCCTGGACAAACTTGTTGCCAGATTAACGGCGAAAGTTGTTTTGCCCTCCCGCATCCCAGGGCTTGTAACAATCAATTTGTTAGGTATTCCTTCGCCATCCAGTAACCCTAAATTGGCGCGAATGGTTTGGTAGTCTTCGGCTATATGTTCCGGAAGAAGAGCCGGTTTGATATTGTGTGAGCTGGTCGTAGTGCCGATTATTCGAACACCAATGCGTTTAGTCACATCATCAGGCGTACGCAGGCGATGGTCCATTTTGTTTCTTAGAAAGGCTAACATCATTCCGAAAGCCATTGCGCCGAACATAAGGGCCATTGTGTATTTGACACGCTTGTTTGGCACAGGAGCAACCGTGGTCTCATAAGGAACAGATATTCGGGCGGGCCGCTTTCTCTCCATCTCCAGTTGCTGGATACGCCGCCGAATAGTATCATACACTTCCTTGGTGAGAGCTAACTGCTCTTGCTGCTCCGTGATGTCTAATTGTTTATGACCAAGCTGTATTGTATCGAGGTCTCCTTTGTCTATTTTAGCCTGTAAGATCTCTCCCTGGGCCTCTAATCCCCGCAACTCAAGTTTTGCATCGGCAAGTGCAGCCGCTCTATTCTCGCTTAGCTCTTCAGTGATACTTTCATCGAAAGTTTTTTCAACCTTTTTACGATGTTCTTCCAGGTTAGTTTTGAAAACTTCTAAAAGCTCGGCTCTTCGTTTAAGTTGAGTGTTTTCGCTTGACAGAATTTGCCCGGCGGAAATAAGCTCCTCCTCCAATTGAGCTATACGCCTGGTCAACAGTTGAACTAAAAGGTCATTTTGAATAAACGTGTGCCGCCTTTCCAGCAAGACTCTCTGAAAAATTGACTCATCCTTAGTTTTTTCGAGAAGCTCTATTTTTATCTTTAAAAGGAGTTTATCTACGTCTATTTTAGTTGCAAGGCTTCGTAGAGCCGCTACCCGTTGGAGCATCATCTCCTGGTGTGGAGTTAATTCTACAGTGCCAAACTCATCCGCCAAAAGACGTAGCTCGTCCCGTTGTAGCTGTAATTTGTTTTGATATTCTATGCGTTTGTCGTCCAAGAGTTGTAGTTTTTGATATCCTTCCTCAGTCGATTCGTTACCTTCTATAATCATGTAAGCTGTGCGAAAAGAACTTGCTATTTTAACCGCTTCTTGAGGCTCGGTGCTTACCACATAAATGTTTAACATTTCGCTGCCCCGGACCGGAGTAGCAGTAATAATTCCCCCACTTATCGCCTGCCGGAGAGCTTCAACCGGGTCGGCTGGTTTTTCGGGCGACATAGTGGCAGTAATTTTCTTACTTATCGCTTGAAAGAAAGTTTTCACTAAACCGACCGGTTTTTCGGACAAAGGACTTTTGTTCTCAAAGAACTTAAGCCCATCGTCCGCAAGGTCATCTGCCACCCTTATAAGAATTCTTTGATCTACCTTGATATGCCGTGCCTGGTCGTTCTTGAAGTTATCGTACATTGGCATTACACTTTCAGAGTCCTTATCGCTGAAAAGGATATTAGGAATGATTGGCGCCACCCGAATTGACGCAGTGGCACGGTATTTAGGTTCTATCAGATACCATACCGCTGGAATCCCAATAGCGCAAATCAACACAAACGTCACAAGCACTATAGGCCAGTGGCGCAGCACACCTTTAAGTAAATCAGATGTGTTTGGACTGTCAGGTTCTGGCAGGGTTTCAAAACTAACAACCTTTTGTTCAATTACATGGTCATTATCATGATATTTTTCTAAGTCGTTCATTTTTATTACTCCTTACAACTCACAACTCACATTGGTTAATTGGTGAGTGGTTAATTGGTTATCAGGAAAGTGCCTAAAGTGAGCTAAAGTGTAAAGTGCCTAAAGTTATTTGTTTTTTTAACTTTAGCTCACTTTAGCTCACTTTAGTTCACTTTAGGCATTTTCCCGATAACCAATTAACTACTCACCTGGTAAAAGCATAAGGAGACTTTTCTTTATGATGGACGCTACCGAAACTCCGGTGAAAGACCTCTGGCGGATATTCAGAATAATGGCTGAGTTTAGCGAAGGCTTCGAAGAGCTTGCTTCGGTTGACCCTGCGGTGTCGTTTTTTGGCTCATCCCGGGCCAAGCCTCAGGAGCCATATTATAAACTTGCCGAACAGACCGCTGCAGAAATAGCAAAGGCTGGATTCGCCGTAATAACCGGCGGAGGCGGCGGCATTATGGAAGCGGCAAACAAAGGGGCCACAGATGCAGGCGGTATGAGCATCGGCCTTAATATCGAACTGCCGATGGAGCAAGTTCCAAATGAGTTCCAGAATCTGTCGCTGCACTTCAGATATTTCTTTTGTCGCAAGGTGATGTTTCTTAAATATGCCCACGGCTTTATAGTCTTCCCCGGCGGTTACGGGACTATGGATGAGTTCTTCGAATCGCTGGTATTGATTCAAACGTTAAAGCAGGCATCTTTCCCCGTGATTTTGATGGGCAGCGAGTACTGGGACGGCTTAATCAAGTGGATGAAGGAAAAGATGCTGAAAGAACACGAGTTTATCGCAGCGGAAGATTTGAATGTCTTCACGGTAGTGGATGACCCGCGTGCCGCAGCCAAGATTATCGTGGACTTTAGAGAAGCACAGGGACGGGTCGGAATAGAACTGCCCGCAGGAATGAAGAAAAGCTAATTGCTG
>CAYTND010000061.1:0-9377 GCA_964438965.1 uncultured Pirellulales bacterium | reverse complement strand
CCCGGCACCGGCTGCGAAATGCTCCCAGTTCTTACGGGCAATATCGGTTGAACCTAACGCACCGGTAAAAACAGGCACACGCATTTTGACCTTAGTGCCGCAGCCGTATTCGGTCTCGGTATTGACCATAGGAAACAGAGTATTGTCCGGATTACCTACCTGGCCTTCCGGCAGGCCCTTTGCACCAAGCGCATAGCCCATAATATTCAGATGTGAATAATCGATGGGATAGTTCTTGTCGGCCCCGGCGGTAAGAGTACCAAATGGGCCGGGATAAAGCATCTCGCGGCCACGGAAGGAGGACTTGAAAATCTCACAATTGCCGCGGCAGCCATCAATACAACGGGTACAGATACCCGAAACGGGCGAAACACTTCTTGAACGGTTTGAAGTCTGGGTAACTTCATTAGCATTGGGTCGCTGTAAATTCATTTTTTTTCACTCCTTAATTAATATTAAAGTTGTATTCGATTAGCAAAACTAATACTATCGTAGAGCGTTTATCGTGGCAGGACAAGCGAATTAAACTGATACAGATTATTAGATGAGCTTATAATGCATATAGAGATGCTAAAGGTATTCTGTGATTTAGCAGATTTGCAAAGCTTCTCAAAAACCGCTGAAAAACATCTTCTAAGTCAATCTGCGGTCTCGCAGCAGCTTGCACAACTTGAACTTGCCCACAAGTGCCGGTTGATAGACCGCAGGAAAAGACCTGTCGAACTTACTAAGGCAGGCCGGTTGCTTTACCAGGCCTTCAAAGATATGCTTGACAGATATGAACAACTAAAGAATGAACTAAGCGCCTTGCAAAAATCCTCTGTGAGCAGAATAAACGTGGCTGCGATTTTTAGTATCGGGATGCATACGCTGCCTGACTACGTTAAGAAATTTATGGTCAGCTATCCGGACGTTAATGTCCATATTGAATACCTTAGTGCAGACAGGATTTATGAGCTGGTTTTATCGGGCGATGTGGATATCGGTCTTGTAGCTGTTCCTAAAAGAGACAAAAGACTCGATGTGTATGACTTTGAAGATGAGCCGCTGGTTCTGGTCTGCAGCCCGAAACATCCATTGTCATACGAATCGCAGGTCGATATTCACAAACTGCAGTTTGAAAGATTCATCGCCTTTGAGAAAGGTGTTCCTACGCGGGCGTGGATAGACAGTATTCTGGAGCGTTATAATATTGTTGTCCGCCCGGTGATGGAATTCGATAACATCGAAACGGTCAAGCGGGCGGTGGAAATAAATTCAGGGATAAGTATATTGCCCCAAACCGCAATTCTTCAGGAACTGAGCGGCGGAACAATAAAGGCGATTGCCTTTTCGAATGAAAAATTTGTCAGGCCAACCGGAATAATTGTCCGTAAGGGTAAAATTTTAGGCCAGGTTGGCCGATACTTTATTGAATTACTACGTAAGAAACCGCAAAGTATGAAAAGTGACTAAAGTGTAAAGTGACTAAAGTGCCTAAAGTGACAGCAAAGCTGTCATTCTGAGCGAAGCGAAGAATCTCTTTTTCGTTGGCCAGATCCTTCGGCTTCGCCTCAGGATGACACGTAAGTGTCACTTTAGCTCACTTTAAGTACTGTAATATTATGCCGATTAAAGCTGTGATATTTGATTTGGACGGGACAATAACCCAGCCCTACTTTGATTTTGACGCCATTCGCGAAGAAATAGGGTTAGCTAAAGATTCCGGGCCTGTTCTGGAGTCGATGGAAAAAATGACCGCTCAACAACGTCAGGATGCGGAGAAAATACTATACTATCACGAGCAAAAAGCGGTAACAGAATCCAAACTCAACGCCAATGCGAAACAGACACTTTCGGCACTTCGTACAGCAGGGATTCATATCGGGGTATTGACGCGTAACAGGCGAAGCAATGCCCTTGCTATCGCCCGCAAGCACAAGCTGAAATTCGATACTGTTATTGGCCGAGAAGATGGGCCGGTCAAGCCCGATGCTTTCGGGGTGTTGCGAATATGCGGGCAATTCGGCGTGGAGCCGGAGGAAACTATGCTGGTGGGCGATTACCTCTTTGATTTACTCTGTGCAAAGGCGGCGGGTGCTGTTGCAGTGCTTCTGGCCAATCACAATCAGGCCGACGAATTCGCCGAGCACGCGGATTTTTGTATTGATGATATCAGCCGGATTCTTGGAATTATTGATGGTAAAAAATAGCTCATAGAGCAAAAGAAGGCTTCTGCAATTTTGCAGAACTCATAGAAGGGAAAGGAAATCGAAATAATGAATAAAAAGATAACTATCAGAGCGGCCCACAAGAACACAAGGCACAGGTGCACAAGTTTGCTTATGCTCTTATGCACTTATGCTCTTATGCACTTATGCTCTTATGCACTTAACTCAGCGGTGAACACCTGTCGGGCTTCTGAGTGCAAGAGAGCTTGTGAGTACCCGAAAAGTTCAGATACAAAGCAGCCGGTAGAGGAAAAGACTAATGCAGTCGATACGGTCTTAAAACAGTTGAATAAGAAAACCTCAGAGCTTATGTCCTACCAGGCACAGATTGAATATAATTTTATTCAGCCGTTGCTCGAATCAGAAAAGCTGGAGAAAGGTGTTTTTTATTATGCTAAGCTCGGCAAAGAATCAAAGCTGAGACTAAATTTTCAAACGCGTAAAATAGAAGATGAGGAAGAAGAAAAATACGCCGTTCAATATATTGTCCTCGACGGCGTCTATCTTAGTCATCCCGATTACCAATTCGAGGGCATGTGGCTTGTGCATATTGACTACGAAATCGAGGCAGTTAAGTATTATCAATTAGCCGAGGCGAAGGAACCGAATAAGCCGGTGGATGCCTTTGATTTAGCCAGCAGGAATTTTCCGATACTCGGCTTTACGAAGATAGAAGATTTGAAGAAACAGTTTGAGGTAACGTTGGTCGAGCAAAAGAAGTCCGGGCCGGAAGATTTTATTCAATTACATTTGGAGGTTAAGCCGAATTCGGTCTATAAAGACGATTATATATCTATCGATTTTTGGATTGATAAGAAATTAGGCCTGCCGGCGAAAATAGTTGCCGTTTCTACCGAGCCGGCTACGGAGCCAATAGAGCTAAAGGATATTTCCGAGATAAAATTTCTCAAGCCGAAGGTCAATAAAGAGATGGATAAAAAGGTTTTCGAGTTTAAGATACCCGAAGGTTTTGATGAGCCGGAAATAATTCCGTTAAAGAAAAAGGGTGAACGAAAATAATATGGTTTCGGTAACAATCGCTGATAAAGATTTTCAGAAGCTGATAACAAAACGTGCCCGGACATTGCTTGGCCTTGCGCGTTATCTATCGCAGTGCAAATCGAGCGATAAAATTATGGTACGTCCGTTTCTGGGCCAATTGTTTTCGCAATCTTTGCAGATTGAGGAGCTTCTTGACGCCTACGATGCAGGCAACAGCTGCCGGTGGTGTTCGTTCAGGTCACTGACAGCGGCGATTAAGCTTTTTTCCGACGTAAGCTACGAGCTGCTCCACATTCAACACGCATTGTCCGCGTATCGGCTTTTGCCGATTGAGCGGGATTTCGTCAAGGCCACAGAAGAAGCGATTGAGTTTACCGGCGATGTGCTTTCGCGGGCGGCAAAGCAAATGGTCGTCAGGGCCGGTCAGCTTGGCCTTACGGTTCCGTCGCGAAGTTTGCGTGAGAAATCTTACACCGAAGAGCTTCCTCCCGGCCGACTGCCACACGACTGCGGGACACGCAGGATAGAAACGGTCTCGGAGACAGTAACTTTACTTGCCACTGCCTTTTTGAACCTGGCCGCTGAAAGTAAAGATGTTCGCGCTGCCAGTCGGGCCAAGCCCGAAGAGTACGCTTCCTACGTCCAGGACTCGGTTAGTGAGGAAAAGCTGCGCAGTCTCGAGCTTCGGTTCCACAACCTTCAGTCACTGTACGATACATACGTCTCAGGCACCGAAGCAGAAGAGCTGGATACAGACTTGCCTGTTTTGAGAGGCCATATAAGCGTTGTCTTTCATCTGCTGGAAACGGCCACATCGTTTGCTCACTATTACGAACGGCATGTGAATAAGCAGCTCTGTGATTCGCCCACCCGTTTTGAGCCGTTGGTAAAGGCCGAGGAACTGCTGGCGGTCCTGATGAACTACTCAGTTACGAGCATCAGTCTGTACATTGACTGCGCGGAATATCTGTGCCAGAGAATGCTCAAGCGTTACGCCGAGGTTGACCGAATTGAGGTGCCCGTTCCTCCGTATCGCGGCTTCCACGTCCGCCCATCCACGCTGATTTCCAAGCTTGTCCTGCACTATGGGAGCGAAGTTCGGATGCAGATGGATGAGGAGGATTACGATGCCTGCTCGCCGCTGGAGCTGTTCCGCGCCAACGAAAAGATAAACGCGCAAAAACGACGGTGGCTGGCCTCGGAAATCGTCCATCTTAAGCTTGTCCAGGAACAGGAACAAGCGGGCCAGAGCAACGTAGCCCCCGTCGTTCTGGGTGTCGTGCTGGCGTTGGCCGGGCAAGGTAAACTAATCCTGTACGAACAACCTCTGCAGTTGCCGGACGAGCCAACCGGAAAGGAAGGAACACTGCTGGAGAAAGTTACTGACGAGATGGCCCGGCTGCTGGCAATGGGTAAGATCGATGTGGATGCTAACCTGACCGCAACGTTTATCGGGGACAAACGAGTCCTGGCTGATATCAAACTGTTGGCAGAGTCCGGATACGGCGAAGATAAATTCGGCAACAACGTGCCTCTACCGGATAAACTTGGGTACCTGCGCCGGTAAGCAAATCGTAGTGCGTATTGCGTGAGGCGTATCGCGAGGGGGGCGGAGTTAGTTACTGACTTTTTAGGAGAAATGGTAAAAATGGCAAAGGGAATAGTTATCTATTACTCAAGAACGGGTAATACGAAAGAGATGGCGGAGATAATAGCCAAGGCTATGAATGAGGCTGATTTGCCGACGGAATGCAAGTCGGTCAGCGATGTAAAAGCCGAGGACGTGTTTGGTTATGATGCGATAGTAATCGGCTCTCCAACATACTATGGCCAGATGGCGGCGCCGATTAAGCAGTTGATAGATGATTTAGTAAGCCGACACGGCCAGCTCGACGGCAAAGTAGGGGCGGCGTTTACCAGTGCGGCAAATATCGGCGGCGGTAATGAGACCACGATTATTGGCATAATAGAGGCGATGCTTATCAGCGGTATGGTGGTACAGGGCGACCCTAATGGTGACCACTATGGGCCGGTTTCCATTAGTAAGCCCGACCAGCGGGTTGAGCAGCAGTGCCGGCGCCGTGGCCAGAGAGTCGCAGAATTGACAAAAAAACTAATGGTCTAATAGGCCGGTTCCGAGCTTTGAGAGTGTCCTCGGCCTTGCTAATACTCTGTAACACGATAAGTGCATAATGGTTACTGGTAGTTATTCGGCGCCATTAAATTAGAGGCTACAGACTACTAAAGCCTATGATGACAGTAAGAATCGGTCAAATTGGGGAAAAATAAATATTGATTTTTTTACAAAAAAAGGCGTTTTTCTTTGACAAAATGGTTCTGTACCGTTAAGTTTTTAGCGATTTTAACCTGAAAATGGCAATTTTAACCTTCGAAGTGGAGGAATATTTAATGCAGGAGTATGAAGACCTAAAAGTACTGGTTACTGAAATTGAAGCTGATCTCAGCAAAGCTGAAGGCGGAAATAAGGCGGCAGGAACGCGAGTTCGCAAGCAAATGCAGAAAATCAAGCAGGCTGCTCAAGTTGTCCGCAACCGCGTTCTTGAAATCAGGTCGGCCCAATAAACCATCGGGTTCCCGCCTTGCGGGGTCTCTACCAAGTATTTGTAAATGCTTGTCTAATTGCGCGTTGTGCGTGGTGCGTGGTGAAGTATTGCGTATGAACAGTTGCGAGACAATGCGCAATACGAGAGCGCAGAGTGTTTTTTTCGAGGTCGATAATGCCCCCTCCCTTGTTGTTTGATTTGTCGCAAATAGACCTTAAAGCCAAACCTGTATTTGACAGAGAAGCAATTGACAAGGTAAATCCGCAGCGATTTGAGATGCAGCAGCTTGATGGCATCCTCTGGTGTGATAAGGACAAACGTCTGATTTTGGGCTACAAGGATGTAACAAAGGATGAATTCTGGACTCGCGGCCACATCCCGGGTCGGCCGTTGATGCCTGGAGTAATAATGGTCGAGGCGGCAGCCCAGCTTTCGAGCTTTTTTATAAAGCAGATTTATGAACTGGAAGGGTTTATCGGCTTTGCGGGTATAGATTCAGTGAAGTTCCGCTCTGTCGTCGAGCCTGACCAAAGATTATATCTGCTTGGGCATATTACGAAATTCAAACGCCGGAGAGACACCACCCATGTTACAACAAGTGTGCAAGGAATCGTTGACGGTACTATGGTATTTGAAGCGGTCATATCCGGTATGCAGCTTTAAGGACTTGTAAATAAATTATCTTCCATTTTTGGCCGGCTGCGGCCCTGCCTGCCGGCAGGCAAGTTCGGCTGGCGGTGTCAGCAAAACTCGGACTACCAACCAGTAGGCCTGCGTTTTGCTTCCTTGCCAGCCTTGTCCTCGCTGGAGCCAAAACGAAACTTGCCTGACGGCAGTCAAGGCTCGCCTGCCGGCGGTCAAGGCCTAATTTCTTTACCAGTCCTAAGCGTTCAGAATTTCAGCGTTCGGTGAATAGCCCCAAGGGGACCCGCCTTCGGCGGGCAAGTTCGAACTTTATCCGCCGGAGGCGGGCCCTGTTGCCGGATATAGCTGATTGAGAAACTCTCTACCAATCCCGCTTTTTAGGAATTTTTCCCTTCTTCGTGCAGATTTGTAATCTGGATATTTTTCTTTATGGAGAAGCCTAAATTGCCCAACTATCTTTTGCGCCTTTGGTGTGTCCTGATTTGTGTTCGGCTAATCGCCGAATTAGATTATTGGTTATACCAACGTACCGTTTGTCTTTTCCCTGAAGGACGTAAACAGTTACCATTATGTAGCCGTCAAAACTTTAGCGTTCTCTTCTCAAAATCACCGCAGCCAGGACGAGTTCATCGTTGAAATGGCCTGTGAGGGGCTACTTTAGTGTCTGCGAAAATGCTGACAATCTTGTAAAGCTGTTCAAATTCTGGACGCTGTTTTGTGCAATATTCTAAACAGTTCTCTGGATTCTCTTTATGCCATTTATAGAGATTCAACATGATTGTATGGATATGGCTCATATTGTTGTTTTTGGCAGAGGTTGCGATAGGTACAACAGACAACGAGAAAAAAAGAACAACATTTATGAATAGGTAGGCTCCGCCCATGAAGTAGCTGCCTATGAAAATGCCTATAGACAAGAGCAGGCTCAAATTGCGGCCACTTCTGAGGCTGAAAATATGTGCTTTCTCCCATGTTTCTATGTTCTTGGCAAATGAGTCCAATATAGGCTCAAGTGATTGAGTTTCGCTGACGAGCTTGTCCGGTCCGATGAAGTCGATAAAACGCTTCAGTTCGCTCGAATCCTGAAGCACTCGCGTTAGGTGTGTGGACGATTTGAGAACAGACCAAAAGCCATACCCGAAACTCATGGTTGCCAAGACGAGCACGCCCTCTATGATGTACTTCCACAACATCAGAATGCCTCCTATGTACAAGGTAATATTACTTTTCTTCTTTCTTATTAGACCGCTGTATCAAGGTTGACCCTACAAAACTCTTTACTACCTTTAGTAACCCTTCAATTTTTTCAGCGGCTATAACTTGAGCGCTAAAAACGAATGCTCCTATGAACATAAGAACTGGAAACAAGATGACAACAGCAACAAGTAGAATCCAAGTTGGCAGGTTTTCTATTTCGTCGATATACACAAAAAGTAGGGCGCAGAATGTTACGCCGATTAGAATGATAATCCATCCGGCAATTGCTTTGCTTCTCTTGTCACGTATGTGTGCATGAATCAATTTGTGTATAAACAATTGTTGAACCATGCTTTCTTTTTCATCGTCAGAAGCTATTCCATATTGGTTACCTGTCACGAGTTTAAGATTCTTATGTTGGGGGTATATCTCTTCGACTTTTTTTCGGTAGATTGCTGCCCACAGACTCGCAATCTCATTCAATTCTGTAGGTGTAGAGCCTGCTAAGGCTAAATCGTGCATAAGTGATAAATATTCACTGAGCCAATCGCCTCCTTTGAGAACACGCTTCTGGGCTTTATGAAGTTCAAGATGACTTTTGTTTGCCTCGGCCATTATGAATTACAAATTAGAAATTGCCTACCAGAGATTTTCAGGCTACGAATTTAGCGATTTCGATGGTGGTGCTAAAACCTCTATGCCGTGATGTTATTTAATCGCTGGGTTTTATTGTAGACCGAGACTCCCTGCCAAGCAAGGATATTTACAGCTATACATTGCCATTTAAGCCATTTTTGGCTAAAATCTGAGTGTTAATTATTTATAGAACGGGGATAATATGAGTTTAAAGCCTGATGAAATCAAAAACATAGAGATAATCGTAGAGGGGATGAACAAAGTTATAGAGGTGATAACCCAACAATTAGATCAATTCGTTTATGACCCAAGCACTAAAACTCAGCGTTTACGTGAGGGCAAAACTGTTAAAAATATCTACGAGGATTTCGTTAGAGCTTCTATTTTGTATCTTACTGTTAGCGTCCCACCCTCAAATCTGATTCGGGATTTGTTGGAAAAACTACGCTGGGATAAACCGGAAATAGCGAAATACCTTGAAGAAAAATACCATCGGCATTTACGCGATGAATCGGAACTGTCTAAAATAAAAGATGCAGATAATCTTTATAACGAATTGTTCAGTATTCAATGTAACTTAAGAGACTTAGCCAGGACTTTACAAGCTGGCACAAAAAAAGCTGACCTTGCCAGAAAAAAAGCAACAGAAACAGAGAATATTGAGCAGCAGAAAAAAGACGGACAGGCGGAACCCTTGAAAGAGCCAGCAAAAGCAAAGCCGGATTCTGCACTCGCGGGGAATATTAACATACAGAACTTCCAGGGTATATTAGGAGACGTTCAAGCCGAAAATGTGCAAACTGGAGATTATACGAGTATCTGTAAGCATGATGGAATTGAAAAGAAAAAGAAAGGCATCATCAAAAAACTATTTGGGATTATCGCTGCTGTTGTTGCTTTTCTTGTAGCACTGCTTGGGATTTTTAATCACTTAGGATGGCTCGAACCAATTAAGGAGTTCATTTCCAGAATTTTTCTGCACAACTGAAAGGCACTTTGTTATTCGTTAGCAAATTGAGCGACGAGATACCCTCCTTCGCTGAAGCTACGGAGGGTGGCCTGCCGGCGAATAGCCCCAAGGGGATTCGAACCCCTGTTGCCGGGTTGAAAACCCGGTGTCCTA
>CAYTND010000060.1:0-9392 GCA_964438965.1 uncultured Pirellulales bacterium | reverse complement strand
ACCATTTGAAGTACGCTTCGTTGAACATTTTCCTTTTTTCGTAATGTTTAGCCACCGCCGTAGCCGCCTTTAATCCGGTTGGGGTATCGATTCCAGCCCGGTCGGTAATCTTTTCCATAATTCTAACGCCCTCGGCATATCCCTTCATCTTGACGACACGAAGGACTCGTTTTCTCATGCCGCGTAGATAAGCTGTTGCTATCACATACTGTCTGTCTAAAACCTGGTCACGAAAATCGCTGTCGGGATGTTCGGTAAGCAGCTTGTCGTAGGTCCTGATTGCCTTGGTGATATGTCCTCTTTCTTCGTATTTTTGTGCCACTACTACAGTTGCCTCGGCGCCAATTGACGTGTTACCTGCGCGTTCGCTAATCCTTTTCATAATTTTGAGGCCCTCGGCGAATCCATTCACTTTGAAGACGCCGAGCACTGTTTTTGTCTGGCCGTTTAAAAAGGCCGTCGCTATTGCAAACTGCCTGTCTAAAGCCGCCTGGCGAAGTTCGCTTTGGGGATATTCGGTGAGCAGCTTGTCGTAGGTATCGGCTGCTTTGATGAAGTCGCTTTTGCAAAAGAGCATCTCTGCCTTGATAAAGGCGTCCAAATCGGGCCCTGCAATTTCGGGAAAATCTTTTTTGAGTTTGTCGAATGCTTTGCGAGCAGCCTTGGTTTGGCCGGTGTTGACCAGTTTTTTGGTTTCGGCTGCCGCCAGCAGGAATTTGTCCTTGCCCTGGGCGGATACAGCCTTCCAGTCCCGGCCTTTTTCTAATCGCCAAGTATCCGCCGAGACCGTCGATAAAGCCGACAGCACGGCTGCTATTGCGAGCGTCATAAACCGCATCCTGTATTTGAGCATATCTGGGCCCCGCCAATTCTTTTATAGTTCAACGCTTTGGGCACAACCAATGAATATTATACCTGTTCCTTGAGCTATTGCAAACCCACACTTTAAAATATAGTATCTTGCAATTTTTCCATTATAATTGCAAGAAAACTTGTTTTTTTTATCTTCGGGGGTTATAAAACTATGGACTGATAAACCGTATTTTGGGGAAGCTAATGGAGGTGTAAAATGGCTAAAGGTTTACTGATAATTCTGGTGGCAATTGCAGTTGGCTTGGGTCTGGCATTTGTTGTCGGCTGTCAGTACGATGCATGGACGAGTTTGGGTATTGCCACCGGGGCCGTTCGCTGCATAACGGTCGAGGATTACGTGGACAAGATGAAGGCCGGCTGGGTCGGGCAGATGGCCGGCGTGGGCTGGGGTGGGCCTACCGAGTTCAAATTTAAAGGCCAAATCATACCCGAAGACAAGATGCCACAGTGGCGGCCGGAGACGGTCAACCAGTTCCAGCAGGATGATATCTACGTCGAGATGACTTTCCTGCGAACACTTGAGCTGTACGGCTTCGACTGTTCGATTCGCCAGGCAGGTATTGATTTTGCCAACAGCGGCTACAGGCTATGGCACGCCAACAGGAATGGCCGTGATAATTTGCGGAAAGGAATTGCACCGCCCGACTCAGGGCATCCGGAATTTAATAAACACGCCGACGATATAGATTATCAGATTGAGGCGGATTACGCAGGGCTGATTTCGCCTGGTCTGCCAAACGTAGCTATCAAGCTCGGCGAAAAATTCGGGCGGCTGATGAACTACGGCGACGGTCTTTACGGAGGCCAGTTTGTTGGTGGTATGTATTCCGAGGCATTCTTTGAAGATGATATGGAAAAGATTGTCCGCGCAGGCTTGAAGTGTATTCCTAAAGACAGTCAATACGCTGAGTGTATTCGCGATGTGCTCGCATGGTACGGACAGAATCCCGGCGACTGGGAACAGACGTGGCAGCTTATAGAAGAGAAGTACCAGGACAATCCCGACTACCGTCGCTTTTCCTGTAATAAGGGTAAATTTAATATCGACGCCAAGATTAACGGCGCCTATATCGTGATGGGCCTGCTGTACGGCAAAGGCGACCCGGACGATACGATTATCATCTCGACCCGCTGCGGTCAGGACTCCGACTGTAATCCGTCGAACGCGGGCGGCATACTGTTTACCACCATCGGATTTAAGAATCTGCCGGACAAATTCAAATCGGCCTTGAATCCGGAAGGCAAATTCAGCCATACGCCATACAATTTCCCGACGCTCGTGGAGGTGAGCAAGAAACTCGTTCGCCAGGCGGTCAAGCGTGCCGGCGGCCGGATGGGAAAGAACGCCGAGAGCAAGGATGTTTTCATTGTTCCAGTTCAGAAGCCCAAGCCCAGCAAGCTCGAACAATGCTGGGAGGCCGGGCCGATTGCGAACAGTAAATTCAGCGAAGAAGAGATGGCACAGATAAAAGTCCCGGAAAAATCCAGCACCAATTAGGCGTGCCCAGCACCAAAAAAGCACTTCGCTGTGCGTTCCGTTTTTGGTGCTGGACAATTGGCGCCGACATTAATGCTATAATGGTTTTAATGGAATAAATATTTAGGAGCATAGGAAAATGTCGAAAGATTTAAATCGTCGAGAGTTTTTCAAAAAATCTCTTATTACTTCAGCCGTGGTTACGTCAGCTTTGAGTTTTGAGGAGAAGACTTTATTAGCGCAAATGAAGAAACCGGCTAAACTGCCCGCAGATTCTGTCAGGGGTTTGCCGGCAGGCAGGATTGGTCAGGTTAAGATTAGCAGGATAATATGCGGGGGCAACCTAATCAACGGCTATGCGCACAGCAGAGACCTGACCTATGTATCGGAGTTACTAAGACACTATTTTACGGATGAAAAAGTAATTGAAACCTGGCAGGTATCTGAGGAAAACGGCATAAATACCGCCATAGCGAATGTGCGCGGCGGAAAAGGGGATGAGCAGATTGAGAATACGGTCAGAATTCTCAATAAATATTGGAACGAAAGAGGCGGGCGAATTCAATGGATTGCACAAACTAATCCGCAGGTAGATGACCTGACGAGCAGCATACAAAAGGCCATTGATAATGGGGCGGTAGGGGCATTTGTACAGGGTGGCGTTGGAGATAATTTCGTCAAAAACGGCCGGGTTGACCTGCTCGGAAAGGTAATCGAGTTTATCAAGCAAAATGGGCTAATCGCGGGTATCGGCGGACATAACCTTCGGACACCTATGGCGTGCGAGAAAGCGGGAATAGAGCCGGATTTCTATATGAAAACTTTACACAGTACGAGTTATTGGTCGTCTCGACGGCCGGACCAGAACCTTGACGTAATCGACAACTATAACGTGGACAACTACTGGGACAGGGAGCCTGAGAAAACGGTCGAGTTTATGAGGACGGTAAAAAAGCCCTGGATTGCTTATAAGGTCTTAGCCGCGGGGGCTATCCATCCCAGGGATGGTTTCAAATATGCTTTTGAGAATGGGGCTGATTTCCTTTGTGTGGGGATGTTTGATTTTCAGGTTATAGAAAATTCGATTATCGCGAAGGATGTGCTCAAAGGCATTAAGAACAGACAGCGTCCCTGGAGAGCATAAGACGTTTAGATCCTATCCGAATAACTATTCGCTCTCGTCTGTCATTCTGTCCGAAGGACTCCTTACGGAGAACGGAGCGTAGCGAAGTGAAGAATCTCCTCTTCGTTGGCCAGATTCTTCGGCTTCGCCTCAGAATGACAAAGGATGAAGCGTTATTCGGATAGGCACTTAGCCAAAATTAGTGGTCTGTCACGATTGAATTTGTTGGTAATGTTGGGTTACATTATATCACTGATGTTTGTGGATTCCCGCTCCTTCGACCCATTCGACTGGCGCTCAGGGCAGGCTTTGCTCAGGACAGGTTTCGCAGGAATGACAGGGGGCTATGTGTCTTTTAAAAGTGGCGATTATTTTTAGAGACGACATGGGCTTCTCGGTGGAGTGTTGATTTTTAGTAGTCTTTAAATCCTCTCATCCATTGTGGCCAGTCCTCAGATTGGACGCCACCAGCTATGGTCCAGGGGCCGGCCATGTCGTATGTTCGACTCCACTTTAATGTCCACAACTCCTTAAGCCCAATTTTTCTGACAGAGAAATCCAGAATAACGCCGTTTGTCGTCTCGTTGTGTCTGTTAATACAGAAACGGGCCATATTGCCACCGGCCTGCCACTGCTGATCGTGATACGCCGGGGGTTCATTGGTGGGGCTTGGCCAGCCATCAATCCACTGAGCATCCAGAAATAATGGTATATAACCTGCTCCTTTAACATTGGGAGTCTTCCATCGCCTCTCGTAGTTCTCTTGTGATTGGCCCACACCATCGGTGGTATTTCGAGTCTCCACCCACCCGTTTATTCCATAGCTGCCGTAATCACCTTTTGTCAGAAAGCCTCCGGGGGCGATTCCCCAGGCTCCGAACGGGAGCTGGCCTCCCTCAGTATAAGGTTTCATCGCCATTGGGCAGCAGCGCAAATCCGGTTCCTTATAGTACTTCCGCGTCGCATCCATCCACCATAAGCTGCCATTTCTCTGGCCGACCCAGCCTTTCTGGAAATAACCGTTGTTATCATCCGTGTACATCCTAAAGATAAGGCCCCATTGTTTCAGGTTCGACTGACAGGTAACCGCGTTTGCTTGTTTCTTAATCCGCTGCAGAGCGGGCATCAAGATTGCCATCAACAATGCGATAATGGCAATCACCACTAAAAGCTCTATTAATGTAAATGCTTTTCGTTTACTCATAATGCTGCGTCTTTGCTGTGTGATTGTTTTTAATAATCTTTAAATCCTTTCATCCAATCAGGCCAATCGGATGGCTGGACGAGGCCAGCTTGTGTCCAGGGGCCGGTGGTGTCGAACTCGCGATGCCACTTCAAGGTCCACAACTCTTTCAGTCCAATCTTTCTGACAGACCAATCCATAAAAAGACCGTTTACGCTCCCATTGTGCCGGTTGAGGCAGAAACGATTCATAGAATCTAGATGCTCCCACGAAAACTGACGACTACTATAAAGTGGAGGTTCATTGGTAGGCTCTGGCCACCCCCCATACCAGATTTGATCCAGAAACATCGGTATAGTATTTGCACCATTAACATGGGGAGTCCTCCAGTTGTTTTCTGTCGGATGTCCCTGGATTTGCGTCAGTCCTGCCGGCGGATTAGTGACCCAAAGATTCGGCCCATAGCTGCCCCAAAAAGCCCGGCCGGATGGCCCACGACTCCAGGGACCCCAGCCTGTAAACGGGTCTCCACGACGATTCCAAGTTTTCGTGGCCATGGGGCAGAGCAGTAGCTTGCGCTCCTTGTAGTACGGCTCGGTCACCTCTATCCACAGTCCATAACTGTGACCCGCAGGGGGCGTTTCAAAATAGCCGTCGTTATCGTCCGTATACATCGAAAACACAACGCCCCACTGTTTGAGGTTCGACTGACACGCAACTGCCTGTGCCTGTTTCTTAACTCGCTGCAGTGCGGGCATCAAGATCGCCATCAATAGCACCATGATGGCAATCACTACCAGAAGCTCTATTAACGTAAACCCCATTAGTCCTAAGGACTCCGCCGCAAGGCGTCCCCAAGCGGACTTTCGGAGAAATCTTCCGCTTTGGCGATTTGGAATTCCTATTTCTAACGAGGTGAAGCCGTGTCGCTTACACATTGTGATGGACCTTTTTTATGCAATAGTATTTTCAATAGTCCTTAAACTTTCTCATCCATAGGGGCCAATCTTCTGGAGCGCCGCCGCCGGCCTTCGTCCAGGGACCATTTGTATCATACTCGCGATGCCATTTCAACGTCCACAACTCCTTGAGCCCAACTCTTTTGACTGACCAGTCCGCAAACAGGCAATTTTGTGCTCCCCCGTGTCGGTTGACACAGAGACGCTGCATTTCGTGTACATTAATGCCCAAGAGTGGTGTGCGATTTTCGAACTGGAATGGCTCGTCTATGTGCTCTGGCCAGCCATCTACCCACCAGCTCTCGGTGAACACCGGCACATTACTTGCACCTTTAACATGTGGAGTCCGCCAGTGGTCCTCGATCGGCCCACGTCCCCACAGGCTCGACAATCCGGGTCTCGGATTGCACATCCAGCCGTTCGGAGCATAACTGCCAATGTCGCCCCCCTGGGATGCAGGTACTCTCCACGCATCGAAAGGAGCTGTTGCGGGTGACTGATCACTTGCATTGGAACGATGCTTTGTAGCCGTAGGGCAAAGCCACATTTTCTTGTTCTTTGATAACGGCCGCATACATTCCCTCCACCATTCCCCATTCCCCATTCCCGATGACGAACCATAAAGGTATCCGCTGTAAAAGTAGCCGTTGTTATCCTGTGTGTACATGGCAAATATAAGGCCCCATTGGTGCAGGTTCGACCTACAGCCAACGCCCGCTGCCTGCTGCTTTACCCGCTGCAGCGCGGGCATCAGTATCGCCATCAACAATGCGATAATGGCAATCACCACCAGAAGCTCTATTAACGTAAAAGCGTTTCGTTTGTACATGACGCTTGCCCTTCTCTTTCAAAGAAGGTTCTTCCAAACCGACAATTTTCTTTTAAGTATAATGGTCTCTCTGGTTTGCTTATCTGTAATAATTATAACACAATCGGTCGCGGTAATGCAAGCTAATCGGACAAGATTTCGGAGGTTTGTCTGTATTAGTATAATTCCATCCGTAATTGCAAAAAGGCTGAGTGTGTTTTTTGCTTTTCTTGACGGCGGATGGCCAATAGCGTATAGTTGTAGGCTTTGATGTTTAAGGTATAGCATTTAGGGTATTTGGAGTTTGTTTTAATGGCTAAGAAAAGTCAATGTGAAAAGTGTATTGGACTGTGTTGCCGGTATTTTGCTCTGCCGATTGATACGCCGGAAGACAAGGGGGATTACGATGACATAAAGTGGTTTCTATGCCATAAAGACATAACGGTCTTCGTAGAGGAAGGCGACTGGTATATTAACATAAACAACAAATGCAGACACCTCTCGGGAAAAGACAATCGGTGCAGGATTTATAATAAAAGGCCGAGAATCTGCAAAGGATACCGTCACGGGGACTGCGATTTCGTTGAGGGCGAATACGACTACGAGCTGCACTTTACCAACGATAAGCAAATGGAAGAGTATATAAAGATAAAATTCGACAATAACGTAACCGAAAAGCAAAAGGCAAAGAAAAAGAAGAAAAAGAGAAAGAAATGAAGATACCGCCGGTAAAAGGAACGAGGGATTTTTATCCTCCGGAGATGGCTGTCAGAAACTGGATAATCGACGGCTGGAAGAAGGTTTCCGTCCGCAACGGCTTTGAAGAATATGATGGGCCGATTTTTGAGTATCTGAAGATGTTTCAGATGAAGAGCGGCGATGAGATTGTCGAGCAGCTTTTCTCACTGCAGGACAGAGGAGGCAGAGACTTGGCCTTAAGGCCGGAGATTACGCCAACGCTGGCGCGAATGGTCAACCAGCGGATTAATTCGCTGCCTAAGCCCATAAAGTGGTTTTCAGTGCCGAGATTGTTCCGGGCCGAACGTCCGCAGAAAGGCCGACTGCGCGAGTTCTTCCAGTGGAATATTGACATAATCGGTGTCGATGACGTGTTAGCTGATGCAGAGGTGATATTCTGTGCTGTGGATTACTTCCGGGATGTAGGATTGGGCACCGACGATATCGTAGTGAAAATATCCAGCAGAGAAATGCTTGCAGCACTGTTGCAGGCGATAGGCATTGCGGAAAACGAACTGGAGCTCCTTTATGCAGTGCTCGACAAACGGAGCAGACTACCTGACGATACTTTTGAACAAATGCTTGTAGAAAAAATCGCTGATGAGAATAAACGTGAAAAAATAATCGAGTTAATGTGTGTTGACTCCATCGAGCAAATCGGTGATTGCCTGGAATTGAATAAAACAGCACAGGAATCGGTTGACGAATTGGGCCGACTGTTTGAGCTTCTTGGTGTTATGGGGGTTGGTGATTATTGCGTTTTCGATATTGGTATAGTGAGGGGTCTGGCTTATTACACCGGCATTGTATTTGAGATTTACGATAAGGCCAGCGAGCTTCGCGCCATTGGCGGAGGTGGCAGATATGACAATTTGTTAAAGCAGTTTGGCGGCCCAGCCCTACCGGCTGCCGGTTTCGGTATAGGCGATTGCGTGTTAGGCATACTGCTTGAAGAAAAAAGCCTGCTGCAAAAACAACTGCCGGAGCGGAATCTGGACTATTTCGTTGCCTGTGTGGATGAGAGTTATAAAGACACGGCTGTTAAAGTAACGATGAGATTACGTTCGGCGTGTTTTGCCGCAAATTTCAGTTACAAGGCCGCTAAATTAAACAAACAGCTCAAGCAGGCCTCGGACCAAAACGCCAACAAGTGCATAATTGTTGGTGATGAACTCAAAGAGGATAAACTCGTAATTAAAGATATGACAACTGGTGAGCAGGAACTGATTGATTTTGATAAATTTTTTACAGAGCTTAAATCATAAATCCAGATGAAGGATTTTCCCCCCAATCATTACGAGCGGGCCTTTCAGAATTGGCTGATTGACAATCGAATTCAATACATTGCAATAGATGAGCACAAGCGGGCGGCCTTTGCGCGCTGCAAGGTCAAGAGCTTTGATTTTTTAGTATATCCGGCCAACGGACAGATAATAATTGCTGAGGTAAAGGGCAGGAAGTTCAAGGGTGCCAGCTTAGCAAAATTAGCAGGTTTTGAATGCTGGGTTACAGCCGAGGACGTCGATGGCCTGGTAAAATGGCAGAAGGTTTTTGGCACGGGTTATCAAGCTGTGTTCGTATTTGTCTATAAAATAGAGAATATCGATGTTGATTTTGACGGCAGGGATGTCTTCGATTTTGACGCGGACAGGTATGTGTTTTTCACTATAAAATTAGACGACTATCGTTCGTTTATGAAGCGTCGCAGTCCGAAATGGCAGACTGTAACGTTACCCGCTGATAAGTTCCGCCACTGTGCCGTCCAAATCAGTCAGTTCTTGCTTTGATAGTTCAGTGCAATTTATGCTTCCTGGCCTTGATCATCTTTGTTTTCTTCTATTCGTTTAAGAGCTTTGCGGATGAAGACGTTTTGTATTATGATCACACCGATACCGATGAAGATGAGAAAGTAGAATCTTGCCCTGTAGACCCATTCTGAGTGCCCGGAATTGGTAACAAAGTGAGAACTATGACGAAGCACATTGGAACAATGTATAGCCAGTGCTGCAGCGATAAAAAAGAGTACAATATATACTACCCATTTTGATTTAGCTTCACTATCCATGAGTGCCTCCATTTCATTTTACCGGTTATTTGAATACGTTGGCCACGACAAACGTATCCGATAGCCCTGCCAAACACTATCAGTTCGCTTTTGAAATTATAACCTTTATCGGGAGCGTGTAAAGGTTCGTTTGGAACGGTTCTTTGCTTTCGGTCGGTCTTAGGAC
>CAYTND010000059.1:0-9524 GCA_964438965.1 uncultured Pirellulales bacterium | reverse complement strand
TATATTATACACATTCAATCCCGGATTTCCCAGATTAAACTTTATTTTTAATGGGTAACGGCACCTTCTGGGTTTTCGGTAAACTACCTATTACATCGTAAACAAATCTCTGGTAAAATCATACTCGATGCTGGATACTCGATGCTCGTCGAGGTTCGAGTATCGAACCGATTCTCTAAGGTTGTTTTTAATGGCTTTATCTCGCATACAAAAGGTAACTATAATCTCGTTGGTTTTCTATTGGTCTATATTCTTTATTCTTGCCCATATACCTGTCCCACTATTGGTTCGCAGGGCCGGTGTTTCCGATAAAGGCCTTCACTTCCTTGCGTATCTGATTTTGGTTTTTCTGCTCTGGTTTGCAATCAATCCGCCAGGGCGGAATAAAAAAGTGAACTGGCGCAGAGCCGGCGTATGGTGGGTCTTTTTCGTGGTAACCGGATATGGGGTCCTTGACGAACTGCTTCAGGGCTTTACGGGGCGTAATTGCGATGTTATGGATATTGTTGCTGATATAGCAGGTACGTTTACAGGCTTAATTCTGCTTTCAGTTTTTACCTTTTGGCCTGCCGCCCTTTTAGTGACCGGCACAATTATCTTTGGGATAACGAATATTACGCGAGCGAATTTAGCGGAGCTGGTACCGGTTACAAACGCGATGTTTCATCTGTTTGCCTACCCATTTTTTAGTATGCTGTGGATTTGTTATATGCGCCTTTTCCTCTCCTTAAAGCCCCCTAAAGCCAAATGGCTGATAGCAGCATTAGCCGGGCCAACAGGGTTGCTGTTGATTGTAAAACTGTTCTCCGTGATTCTTGGCAAAGGTTTCGGACTGCGGGAAGTAATCGTCTCTCTTGTAGGAATTGCGGCCGTCCCCCTGCTTGTCGCCGGCAGGGGCTATCTGGTAGCATTATTTCACAAGACTCAAGACAACAGGACTGAGAATATCGAATAACGAATATCGAATAATGAACTTTGAAGTTGGGTGTTCTAAATTCGACCCGCCAACGGCGGGTATCGACCGGAACCCAGCGTTGCTGGGTCGAAATTCAAACTTGGCGTCTCTGGTCTTTATTCTTTCTTGAAAGATTTTTTGAAGGGTCTATACAACGGGTCGCCTATCAGAACAAATTGCCAGGAATTAAACGGCTTTGTGTGGTAGTATGCCTCAACAAGACAATCGCCTTTGAATAACTCCGCGAAGAACGCTTTCGGCTGAGGGAATGTGTGAAGATACGGTTCGTCCACTGGACCCAGGGTTGCGGTGATGCCATCGGCCAGCATTGCAGCGCACCAGGTACTGCTGTTCGGGTCCCGCAGTTTTTGGGCCTCGAAGCTGGCGATATGAAATCCAACGGCACCATCGACAAAATCAAAGGCGTCCACATATTTTTTCAAGCTATACCAGCCGCAATAAACAGCCGTTTGCGGACAACTCCCAGGGGCAAAGAGCTGGCCTGTTTGTTCCTCTTTGATTGGCATCTTCGTACTCGAACGTATAAACGCCGCCAAATCCCGCAAAGATTGGTCAAAATGACCGTACAAATCCTTTTTTACAATACCTCGTGAATCTATGTAAGCTATACCCTTTAATCCTGTCTTTTCCGCTGTTAGTGCTTTGTCTATAAGGCCTTTGATTATTTCATAGCTTGGCCCATCCAGCCGACTAACCATAAGCGTTCTGAAACCCAAACCCAGAACGTCATCCTTTAGCATATTAGGCTGCCATCGATACAAATCGTAGGGCCGCAACAACACCAGCGATAATTCACTGTCCACTGACGCATTTGTCTCTTTGCCACTGACCCGACCAATCTCAAGCTGCATCCGAGAGATTTTTTGATTGATTTGTTTTTTCTGAATCGACACCTGCTTGCGGTCGAGTGCAAGGTCCTGTTCCAGTTGCTCAAGCCTTTGCTTCTGTTGTCTGAGAAGCCCCTTCAATTCGTTTAGTTTGCCTCCCATCCCCGGCAACTGCCCTCTCGGCCCTACCTTGATAGGTATGCCATAAGTTGTTACCAAACATCTGATTTCGCCGGGAAACCTTCGCTGCAGCTCCCTTCTGATTGGCAAGGCAAGGGAGCGTTCGTAATCGTCCCTGCTGATTCTCTCACGCGGATTGTACCCCAAAGCCAGATAAAGGATGTTCTTCTTTGGTATCTTTCGTTTTTCGCAGTAGTACTCCGCAATCTGCTCCGATGCAGCGATTTGTCTGTTGGCTATCACAAGGATCTCGTCCGGCTCCAGCGCAAAGGCAACGCCGTGCCACAGCAGCACAAATACAACAGCTATTTGAATCTTAGTTACCATACACCTGGTGAGTTCATAAACAATTAGCCCCCGGCTTACCAGAGGCTATCTATTGGTCTTGGACCGTTCTCTGCTCAACTGGAAAATCGAAGTTTACAATCTGGCCTGTCTATCGTTGCTTATGGCAAACTGATTGGATAATCATCCACCATTTCATCGTAATCATTGAGCCAGCAGGCATCGGGATTACTCTTAAAAACTATAAAGCGTCCGCTGTTGTTATCGTCGGCCGCCCGGTGATATCTGAAGTAAACAAACTCTTTCGTTTTGCCGAGGATTTCAATCTTGCCGGTCGCGTGCGACATTGCGTAGCGAACCCGTTTGGCAAGACCGGACGCCATTGATTTTGCCTGCTCTACAATCTCGTAACCTTCCTCGATAGGCACCGTATAGGCCTTGTTACCAAGTGCCGGCCGACACTGGAAAATATAATAAGGTGTCGCGCCAATGAAGGACAGCTTGTTCAGCAAGTCTCCCATAACCGTCGGGTCATCATTCAGGCCGCGCACCAGTGGCGTCTGATTCGCAATCATTGCACCGGCTTTCTGCAGGAGGTGAACGCTCTGAACCGCTACATCCGTCAGCTCCTTGGAATGCACGAAGTGTGTCATTACGTATATCTTCTTGCGCTCGGTGCTGTAGTTTTCTATCATCTCCAGCAAAGACGGGTCATTGATAATCCGATACGGATTGAACGCAGGTATCTTTGTCCCGATACGGATTATTTCAACGTGCTCGATTTGGCGGAGTTGTCGGATAATATCCTCAAGTTTGGATGTTGTCAGCACCAGCGGGTCTCCACCGGTCAGCAGCACATTGTTTATCTCGCGATGTTCTTTAACATACCGGATCGCTGCCGGCACATCCCGCAAACAGGCCTCTTGTGGTTCTATAAACACTCGCTTACGGAAGCAGTACCGGCATATGCCGTCACAAACGTTGCTTACCAAAAACAGTGCGGTGGAATTATACTTGTGCTCAACGCCGGGCATAACCGTGTAGCTATGTTCATCAGAAGGGTCCAGTTTGCCCCATTCTTCGAGCTCCTGCAGATGAGGAATAATAATGTTTCGTATCGGGTCGTTCGGGTCATCCCAGTCTATCAGCGACAGGTAGTAGTCATTACCGCGAAAAGAAAACCTGTCGGTAACCTTTTTCAGCTCGGCTTTTTCCTGTTCGCTTAATTGCTCAATCTGTTCCAGTCTTGTCAGGTATCTGGTTTTGGCAGCAGTTTTTGTACCCATTAGTTTTACTCCAAGATGGTTAATTAGTTAATTGAACCTGACCTACTCACTACTCACCATTCGCTAATCACCACCGGCCTCATTCGTGCCTCTGGTGTATTCAGTTTTTGAGTACCTTTTTTCATAGACACTCTTTTGCCTGAACACCTGCACAATAGTCGTCAGCATTATCCTTATATCGGTTAACAGGCCGGCATTTTCCACATATTTAACGTCGAGTTCAAGTTTTTCTTCACGCGTGAGCTCAGCTCTGCCCTGTATTTGTGCCAAGCCCGTCAGGCCGGGCTTGACAAGGAGGCGTTTTTTTTGCCGCTCGCTCCACTCGGGCATCTGCGATAGATACAGCGGCCGAGGCCCGACAATACTCATATCCCCTTTTAATATGTTAAATAATTGCGGCAGTTCGTCGAGTGAAGACTCCCGCAGGAACTTGCCGACTTTTGTCAGCCGCCGGTCTTCGCCGGATTTCGGACTCGGCCCAAAGGGGGCAACGTCGAGCTTCATCGTTCGGAACTTGTAAAAGACAAACGGCCTGCCGTTTTGCCCCGCCCTTTGTTGCTTGAATACTGCAGGGCCTTTACTGCTAAGCCTTATGGTTATCCATATCGCGACCAGAACCGGAGACAGAATAACCATCGCAGCTAAAGCAATGAAAATATCAAGTCCACGTTTTAAATTACCGTAATAACTCATAAAGTATTAAAAATGCTCATACCTGCCTGCCGGCAGGTTTCATTTCCGATTCTTGACTGTCCCTGCCTGCCGGCAGGCAGGGTCAGACAAGTTTCGGTTTTCGATATCAATTCATTCTTTGTAGAGTAGTTATCAGTTTATCCGAATGGGACATTGGCGTCAAGGCTACAGCGATTGGTCTGGACCGACTCGACTTCGTTCTGTAAATTGTGTAAAGCCTGCAAAACAGCTCCCTGTCCAGGAATTGTTCAGATAGAGAAGTTACAAAATCAATGCCCATAGAGTGAAATTTCAAATTTGACATATCACTGAGGAAATTAACTCCAGAGCCTGTTTAGCTAAATCATCTCTGTTGAAATTTTTAACGGCAGCTCGG
Source organism: uncultured Pirellulales bacterium (assembly GCA_964438965.1). Classification (GTDB taxonomy): domain Bacteria; phylum Planctomycetota; class Phycisphaerae; order Sedimentisphaerales; family Anaerobacaceae; genus NIOZ-UU13. Next base: position 4,901 of record CAYTND010000059.1, on the reverse strand, counting down.
CGGGCGTTTTGTCCCATTTGTTCTACCTGCCGGCTGTGTGAATTAAGATACAGCACTTTTTCAACGAATTGGTCAAGATTGCACAAATCACAGCCAAAGCCGGCTTCATTGCCTTCGAGAATCTTTCTTTGCCAGCCGGAATAATTTAAAAGCACGGGCTTGCCTGCGCTCAGACCGTCAAAAAACTTGTTGGCACAATTATGCTCGATAATCGGGTAATTGGCGATTACAACCAAAGCTATATCCGCTGCCGCAAGAATCTCCGGAAGCTGCTGCTTGGGCACAGAGGGTAAAATTTCTACATTTGCTAGGTCAAGTTTTTTAACCTTGCTTTCCAGAAACGGCTTTTGATTTCCATCACCTATTAGCACAAAGATAATATCGCTATGGTCTTTGAGTCTTTCGGCTGCTTCGATAACGAAATCCAGGCCGTTGACCTTGCCCATTGCGCCTGTGTGGAGAAGAACAAGCTTATCCTCCCATCCCCTTTTTTGCCGAATCCGCCCCCGGCGGAAACCATCAATATCCGGCATGAATACATCAGTGTCGCAACTGTTAGGTATTACCGTTATTGGTTTTTCCCTGCCTGCCGGCAGGCAAGGCTCAGTCAACACGGCTCTTATACCATCCGCCTGGCCCGGTGATAGAGTAACTATGGAAGAGCAATTTTTGTAAATGGTTTTTTCGAGCCATAAAAGTATTTTGATAAGAAAGCTGTTGGTTATGATATTTAACTCGATTGGTATTTCAGGCCACTGGTCGCGCACTTCGAAAATAAAAGGAACACGTTTGACCCATTTTATGACCATAGCTGGGATTCCAACTGTCAGTGGTGTGCTGGAGGCATATATAACATCCACACCTTTGGTCCTCATGCCCGCATAAATGCTCAAAAGACAAAAGGACAGAAATGAAGTTATTCTACGCAGATATGACTGTTTGTTGCTGTATTTGGTCCCAACAACAACTACGTTTATTCCTTCTATGGTCTGTTTCTGGTAAAGTGCCTTGTCCACTTGCAAACCGCCGACATCATAATGGCCGGTTATCAGGGTGACTTTGTGCCCTGCTTTTACCCATCGGCGGGCAAATTCGTACGAACGTGTGCCGGTGCTGCCGGCCGGCGTGGCAAAATGTTGATGAATATAGAGAATGTGCATCAGTTTTTAAAAGTGCCTAAAGTACTTAAAGTGTAAAGTGCCTAAAGTTATTTGTTTTTTTAACTTTAGCTCACTTTAGCTCACTTTAGGCACTTTTAACTTTCTTCTATTAACGCTCTTAATTTTGCGGCGTTTTGGGAAATAGAAAAATCCTTTAGAACGCGTTCCCGACCGGCTTTCCCAAACTGCTTGATTTTATCCATATCTTCAAGAAGCTCTTTTAAGATTTGCGCCAGCGCATCGGCGTCTTTCTCCGGAGCCAGCCGACCTGTTAGGCCGTCTTTGACCAGTTCCGGAATACCCGATATACTGGTTGATACAACCGGCACCTCGCATGCCATTGCCTCCATCATCGCTACGGGAATGCCGTCCATATCCCCATCAGGCATTTTAATACACGGCATAAGAAACACACAGGACCGGCTAAAAAGTTCCGTTAGCTGGTCATTTGGCCTGGCACCGAGTAACTTGACGTTATCAGCTAAATGCAGCCGTCCAATTAATTTCTCAAGAGCCTGGTGCTGCGGCCCCTCTCCTGCAATCTCGAACAGGAATTTTACATTATTATCCCGCAGTTTAGCACAAGCCCTTATCGCAATGTCCAGACCCTTTTTCGGGCTAAGCCTGCACACACAAATTATTCTGCCGGGTTCCGGTTGACGAGAAACAGACCTGAATTTTTCCACGTCTATCCCACAATGCACAACACGACACAAATCGGCGACAGATTTGCCACAAGTGTTGCGCAGATATTCGACATTGAATTGAGAGATAGCAGCTATGAATTTGCATTTGGCTAATCGTGTTTGTAAGCTGCCCGGACTTCTGGTGAATATGTCAAAGGCGTGAACGGTACAGGAGATGGGCAAATCAGTCAACATCCCCATCATCAAGCCTAAGCTAAGAGACCGGCTGGCAAAATGTATGTGTATGTGTTCTGCTCCGAAGCGTCTGCAAGGACCGGCAAAGTAACAGGAAGTCGTTAACTCATAAACTGCTTTTGCAAATTCGAGCGGGCTATGGGCCAGCAAAGTTACCAGCCAAAAGCAGACTCTTGCGAAACGAAGCGGGTGTGTAATGATTTCCCGTAAAGTTACGCTTAATTGTACAAAAACATTAGGGCGAAAAACGGCACGCTTGTTCCATTTGACCAGAAGTTTGGACAAATTTTCAAACTTGCCCGGCCTGCAACTAACCAATGGCAAAACCTGCCATTCGGCTTTTTCATGTGCCTCGAACTCGTTGGCCACAAAGGTCATACTAACTTTCAAACTCGATACAACGTATGCTATTTTCATTGTATTTCTACTGTCAACCAGGCTTTTTGCTGCTGAGGGCTGCTTCGTAGCTGAGCATAGTCAATTCGGCGATGTGCTCCCAGTTATACTTGCTTTCGAGTTCAGGGCCGTAGCAGGACTGAAACTTATCGAGACTATCCAACACATTTATAACGGCCCCAGCCAATGGTTCTACGGCACCGGACTCGACGACCAATCCAACCTTATCTGAGGACACAAGTTCCCCCATCGCCCCGATATCGCTGACGACCACAGGTTTTTTATGCGCATACGCGCGAAGCAATACTCCACTCTGTGCTTCAAATTTCAAATAGGGTAATACAACAAGATTAGACGCTGCAAAGAAATAATCCACATCTTCTTCCGGAATAAAATGGATAAAGGTTTGCACATGCTCTGACAAATCGGATTTTCTAATCATATCGGAGTATGGCTCGAAATTAAATCTGCCGAGAAGACCGCCGGCAATAACCAACAGGACCCGGCGATTACGCGATTTGATAATTTCCAATGCTTTAAGAAGAATATCCAGACCTTTGTTTGGACGAATCGCCCCGAAGAAAAGTATTATCTGACGGCCTGACGGCAGATTTAATTTTTTCCGTGCATCTGTCGGGTCCGGTGGATTTTGCAGGCGCATAATTCCATGGGGGATTACATCTATATGGTCGGTGCAAAGGCCCCAGTGGTCAACCAGTTGTTTTTTGCCATCCTCATAGTGAACTATCGAACGGTGGGGGATTTGAAGGCTCCGTTTTATAAATGAAGCTTTGCTGACAAAACGCTCATAATGTGGCTTAACATCGTGGACGGTAAGCACTACAGGCAAATGTCGAACTAAGGGCTTTAGAAAAAACTGGTCCAGTAGCGGAGTGCCAACGCCCTGTAAATGAACCACATCGAAATGCTCGCGAACAGCAAATCGGTTCCGCCGCAAGCTGTTAATCAGGCTTCGGCAAAATCGGTCCGTCGCCCAATGCAGTTGCGACCACTGTTTTTTCTTATCTATAAACTTAAACAGACGTCTTTCAACTCTGAACGGTCTTGGCAGGTCCGCCCACAGTGAATTGGTAAGTACGGTTACTTCCGCACCGATTCGGCACAAACCACTACATAATGCGTCGGTGTATGCGTATAAGCCCCCTGTGCTTGCACCAGCTACCATCAATACGCGTATTGGTAATTTTTCCTTTTCTGCTGAAATTTGGAAGGTACTCCCAGTTACATTCAATATGCTGTGGAGTTAAGCATAAGTAAGCTCAGGATACGCTTCGCTTTCCTCAAGAACATCTTGTTCCTGATAGAAGCTTACATAGATATCCTGCCAGTTGGCCATTATAGCAGCGAAGCATATCAACAGCGGCGCGGCACGGGGATTCGAAAATATAGGATGGAAGAACCCATTTGCCGCCAATGCTATCATCAATAAGAAGCACGTTGCTCCGTAATATCGCATATATGGGATATCGCTCCTGGATAAAGCGAAACTCCGCACGAGAATAGCGAATATCAAGATGAGCACCGTAAATAATCCGAGCAAGCCACATCTATCCAACCAGCCTAAATACTCTGAATGGTAAAAACCCACCAGGGGCGATTTGCCCGCTGGTGCCGGATGCAGCGCCCCAATACCCCTGCCGGTCAATATAAAATAAGGTTCCTGCTTGTAACTTGAAAGGATTATTTCATGTTCCATAGCTCTCCAGGTGCCTTTCTGAAAAGGGCTCGGTATTTCAACTTTGCCTGTTCTTGTCGTGCCGGCTCGAAATCTTCCCAGGACATCGAAACCTATTGCAGAGGTGGCTCCCACCACGAGCAGGCCGGAAATCCCGTACGCAAGCAATGTTCTGGCCCTGCCCTTGACGAACAAAAGCGAAGCTATTGCCAGCACACCCATTGCTCCATACATTGACCTTGTTTCGCTCAGCACTATGCCGCCTATCCCGACCAGCAGCACAAACACAGATACGGGAATGGAGCCGACTTTACTTACTAATCTGCCTATGGCAATACTTACCAGTGAAAGGTAAAGCAGGGGAACAAGAGTATAAGTACCTCTCTCACCCCCCAACTGCGTAGGAACGTCAATCTCGGAGGCCCGCGGTGTGAATGCACCAAATCTGATTAAAATATGTACGACAAACATCGCTAAGAGCAAAACGACCGAGAATTTCAAAAATCCATTCGCGCGAGAATAGTTTGTGAAGTACCTGAGCCCGAATATCATAGCTGCTACAAAATGCGCCACCCTCGAATATGTAAAGGCGGTTTGAGTGTGCATCAGCAGGCCTTGTATCAGCGCAAGTGTGGTTACTAATGCTATGACAATGAAGCATTTTCCAATAACGCCGGAACGATATTGCCGCTCCCGCGGCACAAAAAGCGCCGCCGCTAATGCTTGCCACGCCAGGGCGTCCGCCGGTGCAGACGTGCGGGGCATACC
>CAYTND010000058.1:0-9537 GCA_964438965.1 uncultured Pirellulales bacterium | reverse complement strand
ATTCAGTGTAGCTATATACTCTCATAAAGGTTGGGCCATGAAATAGAGGCAGATCAGAAATATATCGAGATCCTCGAACCGTACAAGCGACTGGAATGGAGAGTGTTTCCAGTCAGCAAGAATAGCACAGTTAAGGTTTTTGATAAACTATTCATAGGAAGGTGTAACTATGATTATTCAAAATAACACCAAACAGATGTCACTTATACTTTGCATGCTGCTTTTATTATCCGGGACTATACAAGCGCGGGAGTATCATGTTTCGGTTAAAGGTGATGATACAAACAAAGGGACAGCCAAAGCCCCTTTTAAAACAATTTCCAAGGCAGCGGAGGTAGCACAGCCCGGCGACGTCATAACAGTGCATGAGGGAACCTATCGTGAACGCATCAACCCACTGCGTGGCGGCGAGTCCGACCAGAAGCGCATCGTTTACCAGGTCACCCCTGGCGAGAAAGTCGTCATCAAGGGCTCCGAAGTCATCAAGGGCTGGCGGAAGGTACAAAACGACACCTGGAAGGTCGCCATCCCCAATAGCTTTTTCGGGGATTTCAACCCGTACAGTGACTTAATTCACGGCGACTGGTTCAGTCCCAAGGGACGGCTTCACCACACGGGAGCGGTTTATCTGAATGGCCACTGGCTCACTGAAGCAGCCAATCTGAATGATGTGCTGAAACCCATCGGAAACACCCCGCTGTGGTTCGGACAGGTGGATGAGACGAACACCACTATCTGGGCGCAGTTCGGGGACGTCAATCCCAACGAGGCCGAGGTCGAGGTCAACGTCCGCCAAACAGTGTTCTACCCCGAGAAGCCGGGCGTCAATTTCATCACCGTGCGCGGCTTTACAATAATGCACGCGGCAACGCCTTGGGCGCCACCCACGGCAGAGCAGATAGGCTTGATCGGCACCCACTGGAGCAAGGGATGGATCATCGAGAACAACGATATCCGCTATTCGACGTGCGTGGGGATCACGCTCGGCAAATACGGCGATCAATGGGATAATACGTCACAGAATACTGCCGAGGGCTACGTCAAAACCATCGAGCGCGCCATGGAAAACGGCTGGTCGAAGGAAAACATCGGTCACCATGTGGTACGAAACAACCATATATCGCATTGCGAGCAAGCGGGCATCGTCGGAAGCATGGGCGCAGTGTTCAGCACCATCACAGGCAACGTCATCCACGACATCCATATCCGGCGACTGTTTTCGGGAGCCGAGATGGCCGGTATCAAGATTCACGCCGCTATTGACACCGAGATCAGCCAGAATCACATCTACCGCACATGCCGGGGTATCTGGTTGGACTGGATGGCGCAGGGCGCGCGCGTGACCAGGAACCTTTTACACGATAACAACACTAGTGAAGACCTTTTTATGGAGGTTAACCACGGGCCGTTCCTAATCGACAACAATCTCTTTCTTTCGGGCCGTTCGCTGTTTGACATGTCGCAAGGCGGGGCATACGTGCACAATTTGTTCGTGGGCCGCATCGTGCTTCGGCCTGAGTTGCGACGCTCGACCCCGTTCCACAAGGCGCACTGCACTGAAGTGGCAGGCCTCCGGAACATCCAGGGCGGCGATGACCGGTTCTACAACAACCTGGTTATCCAGCCGGGTGGTTTGGACGGATATGACAAGGCGACACTGCCCGTGCAGATGGAAGGCAATGTTTACTATAACGGTGCCAAGCCCTACTTTAAGGAAACAAATTACCTTGAGAATGCAGAGTTTAATCCGGAGGTCAAGGTTGTTGAAGAAAGCTACAGTGTGTTTCTTCACATTACGCTGGATGATTCTTTTCACGCTTTAGATAACCCATTGGTGACAACAGCGCTTTTGGGCCGGGCCAAAATGGCGAACGCAGCCTATGAGAATCGCGACGGTACGCCCTTGAAAATCAATACTGATTATTTCGGCAAAAAACGAAATGAAGCGAATCCTTCCGCAGGCCCCTTTGAGAATCCGGAAGAGGGGAAACTCACGCTGAAAGTATGGTAAAGTTTATAAATGCAGGGGAAGTACGCTCTCCCACCCAAACCGAAGCGATTATCCAAAAAGTATTTCGCGCCTACGACGACTACACAGCCAATGTCACCGTCTATCGCCGGGCCAGACGAGAACTACTCGCCGCCCTCGGTTCCAAATAAGGCCTGTTATTACACTTGTTTTGACGATATCCGTTAGAACATGTTGAGAGGCAACCTGCTGACAAAGAAAATGAAACTCAGCAACGTTCATGTTTATTGAGTGAGATAAGAAATGAGAAGAGACATTTTACGTAACTTTATATTGCTAATTCTGATTGTCATTACCGTCTGCCTAACCGGCTGCTCACATCTCGATTCAACACAACAGCCACTGCCTCAACTGCGCATCCTCACTTATAACGTGCACCACTGCCAGGGCACCGACGGGAAATTCGACTACAACCGCATCGCCAAGATTATCAACGACCTCAGACCTGATGTCGTTGCCCTCCAGGAAGTTGACCGCAAGACCAACCGCTCTTCAGGTGTAGATCAGGCCGCCGTGCTTGCCGAGCTTACCGGCCTCCACCACGCTTTCGACAGGGCCATTGACTTCGATTCAGCCCAGTACGGTCTGGCAATCCTCTCTCGCTTGCCGGGCAGGCTTTGACCAGACTGGATTGTCCAGCTTGTCCACATCAGCTTTCGTGGCGCACCTTACAAATCGACTACAACCCAAAGGCCCGATATCTGCCAATCCGACAAAAATCTCATTCCATAAGCTCTTTGCTATCAGTTCCTTACAGAACTCGCAAAATTGGTGAACGTATTCAATGACCGGTGCGACCTCTTGGGCAATAGGTCATAGACTTGACCGCCCACTCCCAGTACCTCAAGGCTTATCTTAATTGCAGGACTTCGCATCTCATGGTATAATGCACACCGACTGGCCTCGCTTCATCATGTTGCTGCCGGAAAGCCGTAGTTTTATACAGGATATCCTAACATGAAAGGAAAATTCATGCATCAGGCCGTGCTTGCCATATTGCTGATCTGCCAGTTCTCTGTCTGCCTTGCCGTAAATAATCCAGATGCAAACGACAGCAGCAAGTACCTCGACACCGTCCGTAAGTTTGCAGATAACGTGCTCAAATATGGCAGAGATATCTATGGCCCCAAGCACACACCATTATTTGTTGACGGCCTTCATGCCGAGAGCCTCGAACCAGTGATATGGAAGAAGGATGGCCAATCGTGGGTGTTATGCAATTTTGCCAGCCAGCAGCCTCTGATGCGCATTCTCGACGGTCTTACTACGTTGACGGGAGACTCCAAGTATCGCCAGGCAGCGGTGGATGCCACCGGTTACGTACTGAGACATCTTCAGTCCAAGAACGGTCTTCTATACTGGGGTGGCCATCTGGCGTGGGACTTAGAGAAAGAGCGTCCGGTCGGCCAGTACGCTGGTATTCATGAGATGAAAGGACACCAACCTTATTATCGATTTATGTGGAAGGTAGATCCCGAATCTACGCGTAAGTTGACCGGAGCGATCTGGGCAGGACATATTCTTGATTGGAGCCGTCTTGACTACAACCGACACGCGAATACGGAGAAGGACGTAGTACCCAAATGGGACCACGAGTTTGCCGCAGCCATCGAGGTGCCTTTTCCAACAAAGGGAGGCAACCTTTCCTTTGCCAATGTGACCCCGCCATTGATGCACAGCGGGACCATGTTAGCCGTGTTGGACAAGAACAAGGATGCTTTAACATGGACGCGCCGACTGGCCTATCGCTGGCAGCAGGGAAAACATCCCAAGACCGGATTGTGCGGTGGGCAACTTAGTTATCGAACACACGATCGGGCCCAGGATGCTTTGGGGCACGTTCACCCTTCGATCAATGAAGCCAAGATGGTCGCTTCATATCATCAGACCTCCCGATACCACCACATACCTCTGGCCCAGATGCAGGCTGCTGAGGCGCTGCTTGAAGCAGGAGGCAGATACTCGGAGGTGGGACGGGAATTTATCGCATGGGCTCTTGAGGACCTGAAGATATATGCCAATCGAAGTTACGATCCCGATACGGGGCAGTTCATCGCCTTGATGACGGACGGCACCCCTTTGAAATGGCAAGAAGCCAAGACGGGGTACTACGTGCCCAAATCTTTCGCCCCTCGAAATCCTGACGGGTACCTCCTGTGGAGCTATGCGATGGCCTACCGTCTCTCTAAAGACAAGATGCACTGGAAGATGGTTCGTCAACTGGGGCTGTCTATGGGAATAGGCGATGTTGGCTCGCCCAGCGGAGAAGACCAGGCTTTGGATTTAGATACGGATCGTGCGGATTGGCGTTTGATTTACGTCCCGCTTGAACTGCACCGGGCAACTGGCAACCGCTCAACGTTGCAGGTGGCTTGTCGTGTCGCAGACAATCTATTGAAGCTACAGAAAGAAACAGGCCTGTTTCCTCGGCCGGGACGGGAATTTGCCAGAACCGGCGACGAAATCCCCTTGGCGTTGTTGCATTTGGCGGCGGCGTTGGAAGGTAGAAGCGAGGAGATGCCGCCTCCTATGTTCGACAGCCGATTTTTTCATTGTGAGTATCACGGCGGGTTGGCCGAACACCAACAGAAACGCGCGGACAAGCGGACTTATGACAATCTCGTGTTCTATGGATCGCCTTGATTTATGTGGTAGCCTAACTATTATGAGTACTCATTGGAATCTTGCTACTGTAATAATCAATCATTCAGGAGGTAGAAGGTAGAAGAGTCTTAATCTTTACAGAATTTATCATCAGATTTATTTAGGAGGATCAACATGTGTCGAAAAATTATTGGGGCATGTCAAACAGAATTCGCGATATTAGAATGGATATTGGTCTCGGCCCTTATCATTAGCTTCTGTTTCGTACACCTGGAGGCAAGTGCGAAAGACATAAGAATACAAGGTCCGTTACGAGTTCTAAAGGACAATCCTCGCTATTTTACGGATGATAGCGGCCGGGCTGTTTATCTGACGGGCTCGCATACATGGTCTAATCTGGTTGATATTGGTCCAAAAGACCCGCCACCTCGGTTCGACTTTACCACCTGCCTTGATTGGATGCAGCTACTGAACCACAACTTTATCCGAATGTGGACGTGGGAACCGGTAACCTGGAACACAAAAGCAAACAGGGAGAACAAGCTCCATACATCCGCTCCTCAACCCTGGGCGCGCACCGGCCCGGGTAAGGCCCTTGATGGTAAGCCGAAGTTTAATCTCAAGAAGTTCAATCCCGCTTACTTTGACCGATTGCGTCGCCGTATTTCGGAAGCCCGAGACCGCGGAATCTACCTTTCGGTAATGCTCTTTGAGGGCTGGGCAATGCAGTTTTCTTCCGGAGCATGGGAAGGTCATCCCTTTCATAAGCAGAATAATATAAATGGTATTGATGGAGACCAAAACAACGATAATAAGGGCCTCGAAATCTATACGTTGAGTAATCCGGTTGTTACTAATCTGCAGGAAAGCTACGTCCGAAAGGTGATTGATACAGTTAATGATTTCGATAACCTGCTGTATGAGATATCGAATGAAAACCACCCTGAATCGACACAATGGCAATATCACATGATTCGCTATATCAAAAAATATGAGAAAAATAAACCTAAGCAGCATCCTGTTGGGATGACGTTCCAGTACCGCGGCGGAAAAAATGAGACTCTGTTCAATAGCCCTGCTGATTGGATTTCCCCAAATAATGAGGGCGGCTACAGAGATGACCCTCCGCTCGCTGATGGACGAAAAGTTATACTCAATGACACCGACCATCTCTGGGGAATTGGGGGAAATCAGGCATGGGTGTGGAAGAGCTTCCTCAGAGGGCACAATCCGATTTTTATGGACCCGTATGATGGTGTAGTTCTCGGGGAAAAGTTTGACTCAAAGTGGGAACCGATTCGTGTAAGTATGGGGCATACACGAAGATATGCCGAAAGAATGAACCTGGCGGCAATGCAGCCGCGCGATGACTTGGCCTCGACAAAGTATTGTTTAGCGAAGCCTGGGGTGGAATATTTGGTCTATAAGCCCGCATCTAATAAAGAAGCTTCTATCACTGTGAAGCTAAAGGCCGGTAAATACAAATACGAGTGGTTTGACCCCAATAAAGGCAAGATTGTATCGACAGGTACTATAAGAGCAAACGGTTCAGAGCAAGCGCTTCGAGCACCTTTGAAAGGTGACGTTGTGCTTTACATTGCTCAGTCAAATACTAACAGGCCTGGAGGATGACAATTGTGTCTAAATACTTAATCTGGAGTATACTGTTTGTTCTACTCGCACCTTTGCTGGAGGCTAAGGACGCCAGAGGAATGGCTTTTCCAGGAAAAGACTGGAAAGAGGTAACGCCTGAATCGCAAGGCATAGACTCGGCCAAGCTTAATGCTGCCATATCGTACCTCAAGAACAATTCCGGGCGAGATGGCGTCAAGGAGCTGGTCATTATACGCAACGGATATATGGTCTTCAAAGGCGCAAACATCGACAAAGTTCACGGTGTCTGGTCCCTCACGAAATCTTTTACCAGCACGGTGCTCGGCATACTTATTGATGATGGCAGGGCGGTTCTGGATACGTTGGCAAAGGAGTACGTATCCAGCATGGCTGCAACCTATCCGACTGTTACACTTCGGCATTTCACAACTATGACATCTGGATACTACGCCGTCGGTGATGAACCTCGTGGCAGCTACAAACACGGCCCAAGTCCAACTCCCTTCAAGCCCGCTGCCAAACCTCTATTTGTTCCACCCGGCTCGAAGTATGCTTACTGGGATTCAGCAATGAATCAACTCGCCAATGTTCTGACCCGCATAGCCGGCGAACCGATAGAAGCCCTGTTCAAGCATAAAATTGCTGACCCGATTGGAATGAACCCCGGCAAGTGGGACTGGCGCGATTTCGGAAAGGTGCACGGTATCGTGGTCAATGGGGGCTCTGGAAATAATAACAAACACGTTCACATTTCGGCTCGAGAGTTGGCCCGTCTCGGCCACTTATTTCTGAATCGGGGCAAATGGAAAGGTAAGCAATTGATAAGCGGTGCCTGGGTCGAGCAGGCGACCCGGGCCCAGGTACCGGCATCCTTACCTTTGGAACATCTTAGTGGTGCCGACGGTCGGGGTGTCTATGGCTATAACTGGTGGATTAACTGTATTAAGCCTGATGGCAAACGAAAGTGGCCCGGCGCTCCAAGCGGCACCTATTCGGCCAGCGGATATAATAACAACGATATGTTCGTCATTCCGGAATGGGATATGGTGATCGTTCGCCTCGGTCTTGACCAAAACGAGTTCGTAATCACGGATGCAATATATGGCACTTTCATGGAAAAGATCAGCCGGGCAATATGGACTACTAAAGGCAGATGAAAAAGTAACTGGGTATATTCCAACCTATGTGCACACACTCCAAGCTCTTTTTTTTCAGACTTTTTTGGCTCTTGCCTGATTTTCGGTTACTTGTTGTAAGCCTTTATGCCATTGGCAAAATCAGAGCTAACAGCAGCGAGACGACGATTCCTGTGAAACCGACTATTGCCAGCAGTGGCGTCCAGGATTTGAGTCCTTCGGCTTCGGTCAGCCCGGTCATTTTTACGAATATCCAGAATCCACTGTCGTTCATCCATGAACCTATCAACGAGCCGCTTCCAATGGCGGTAGCCAGATACGCAGGGTGATAACCCAACGTCTCTGTCGATGTGACCATTGCGGCAATCATCGCTGACGATGTTATCATTGCAACGGTGGTCGAACCCTGCGCTATTTTCATCAGCGCAGCGATAAGGGCACCCAGGACCAACAGCATCATACCACCTGCCGGTTGGCCGCTATCGCTCTTGAATATGTTTTCGATCGCCGGGCCTATCTGGGCGGCTTTAAGCATTGCACCAAAGGCACCTCCTCCAGCCGTTATCAGGATAATCACACCGCCGCTCATCAATGACACCTCGACAACTTTCGCCAATTGCGCGTTCGTGAGAGCACGTTTGCTCTTGAGCATCCACATGGCAATTGCAGTTGACATAAGCATCGCCAAATTCACATTGCCCAATACGGCTGTTATGGCAGCGGCCCGGTTTAAGCTCGAATCCTCAACAACGTCCTTGGCTATCGTGCGGACAATCGTATTGGTCGAGACCAAAAGCACAGGTAGAATAATCGGTAAAAGCGATATCAGCAGACTCGGTAACTGATGATCTTCGAGCGGCTCCGGCTCAGACAGCTCTCCACCAAGTGGTCTCATTTGTATATTCATTCGCCGGTCTGCATACCCCGAGAATAACATTCCAACGACGGCAGCAGGAAGCGCCACCAATGCGCCAACCATAATCATAACGCCGATATCAATGCCAAGGTTGTCGGCCATGATGAGCGGCCCGGGAGTTGGCGGGACAAGGGAGTGAGTAACAATTCCGCCGGCTGCAATGGCCATCGCGTATTTTAGGTAATGTTTCTTTGTCCGCCGGTGCATGGACCGCGCCAACGGCACGAGCAGATAGAAAACTGTGTCAAAGAATACCGGAACCGAAAGCACAAAACCACTGGCCATAAGCGCTGTAGAGCTGCGTTTTTCCCCAAGCAGGGACAGGAAACCTCTGACGATGCGGTCCGCTGCACCGCTGTCCATCATGCACTTGCCGATGACCACAGCCAGAGCGATGACAATACCGATACTGCCAGCCGTATTGCCGAATTCTGTTGCCACACGGCTTATCTTTGTATCCATATCCCCGGGGGCCAGCAGACTGACGACCACGGCTGAGGTAATCAATGCGATAAAAGCATTCACCCTCAACCGCGTAATCATGAGTATGACGGTCAATATGCCGACAACAAGAATTATTAGTGGGTGCAGACTGAACATAATACTGTTTTACCCTCAAACAATAGGACAATGAAATAACTTTATAAATATTTTTGACCAAGCATGGCAGCTCCCTTCAAAGATGACTGCTCATTATGGACATATTCGCAGTCCCTCATCCACTTTGATTTTGCCCGCATCACAGCCGGATTTGTCGCTCCTCCGGTCACATGTATAACGTCTTTAAGAGGAATTTTCTTTTCAATTTCTTTTAGGTGCGCTTTCTGATATTCGCAAAGTCCTCTGACAATTGCGGCTAATATTTCCTCGCGGGTGGTCTGCTGAGTCAATCCCAACAACTGTGCTTTAAGCGGCTCCAGGCTGTAGCGTGAACCCATAAGATAAGGTACATAAGTAACCCCGCTTTCACAATCGAGCCATCCCTCAATTGTCTGCGGAAGGAAGCTGTTGTAAAACTCCTCAACACTCAATTCGCTGCAGAACAAGCTTTTGTACCAGTCCAGCGCCTTGCCCCCGGCATTCATAACATGCAAAGTGAGCCATCGATCCTTCAGCACGTGGGCCCGGATGTTGTAATTCGCAGAAGTCAGACATTTGTCAAGGCATACGAGAGTGATTTCACAGGTACCGTTTACATTAATGATGTCACCCGGCTCATTGATGCCCACCGAATAAGC
>CAYTND010000057.1:0-9577 GCA_964438965.1 uncultured Pirellulales bacterium | reverse complement strand
GTTACAATGTATGGGCTTGATAGTTGTCCTGAGTGGGAAATCAGGACAGACGGCGATTATTATGGAACAGTTTATGCCCCGAATACAGTTGTAGAGTTGAAGAGTTCGGTTGATGTATTCGGCTCGATTATAGCCGGCAGCCTTCTGCAAAAACAACCTGGCAACCTCAACTTCGATGCTTCACTGAGAGATGCAAGTGTAAGTGATGAGGGTGCATGCTTCGAAGTAAAGCGGTGGCATGAATGAGGGCAACTCTAAGTTATCAATTTCGGATATAAAGTCTATGCCTATACCTAAGCCTATATCATCTGTGAAGTAGTAAAATTGGGGGCCGAAGCTGTTATTTAATCTTCCTCATCGGAATCAGGTTTTTGGGGCGCGCGTATCGACATGTTTTGAGTGGAGATGAGAATATGAATAAGCTGCTACAATCTAAAAAGCGTGGCTCTGCAATACCGCTGTCAATGGTTGTGGTTATGATATTGCTTGCAATGGGAACAGGGCTGCTGAATCTCGGTTTGCACAGCCGCATTATCTCTATACGAACAACCTCGGATATAGCTGCTCAATGCGCTGCCGATGCCGGGCTGACAAAGGCCCTCTTTGAAATGAATGAGAAATTGAAAGTTACACCCTGGAATGACAGCGACCTGCCGCTGGAAACAGAAATATCCCTGCCTAATTGCGACGCAGTCTTTAGTTACACAGTTATCACTGGTCCCAGTGGCTATACCCTCCAATCTACCGGCAATAGCAACCAGGCCCAAAGAACAGTTAGCTGCACTTTACAACTGCAGGGAGTATTTGATTATGGAGTTTTAGGGGTAGACACAATCTATATGAAAAACAATAATCTTGTGGACGCTTATAACTCGGACACAGGTAACACAGACGTAAAAGCAAAGATTGGCACTCTTGCTGTTGCGCCCGGCAGCATAACCTTCGAGAACAACACAATCGTGGATGGCGATGTTTTCGTAGGTGTTGGCGGCGATGTAGGCGCGGTTATAAACGATGCCTCGGCGACGGTGACCAGAAATAAGTACACTCTGTCGGAAGAGATATCTTTGCCGGTTATAACCGCACCCGATACCCTTTCCTATAAGGGTGCGAAAGATGTCCAGGGCACAGTTGTACTCAGCCCAGCGGATAGCGGGAGATACACAGGTATTACTTTTGGCAATGGTGGAATATTGCAAATAGACGGTGGACATGTTGTACTCCACGTGACCGGGAACATCGACATGGGCAATGGCTCCAATATTCAGATAAAAAACGGTTCGTCATTGAAACTCTATGTGGATGGAAGTATGGCAGGGCAGCCCGTGAATAACGCCGAAATGAATAATGAGACCGGTATTCCGGCTAACTTCAAACTGTTTTTAACCGGCGACAGCGGACAGGTCATCCAATTCAAAAATAACGCAGACGTATATGCGGCTATCTACGCCCCCAATGCGGATGTTATTTTTAAGAACAATGCAAATTTCCACGGGTCTATTGTAGCCAGGAACATTACGTTGAAGAATAATGCCAAAATATACTATGATGAAGCTCTTAAAGATGCAGTAGATACAAATGAAGCCGTGAGCTTCGTAGTAAAGAACTGGCAAGAGTAATACAATAAACACCCATACCTGATAATCAGGTTTGACTATACGTAAACTCCGGCCTAAAACGCCGATTTTGACAAGGCCAGCCTCAACAAGCTCGGAAGGGCCCACTCGAACCGGTTGGCTCGGCCGGATATAACGCCGGACAGTCGCGACATCAATTCTCCTTCAGGGGCATAGCTCAACACGCACTTCCAAAATATTACAGCGCACGAAAATCCTTGACATACGGGCTTGCGTGTGCAATAATTCCAGCCTGTTATGTATGGAATTTAGCTGAAATAAACAAAAGTGTCGCACAAAATTGTATCCAAAAAGCAGCTTTCAGAGGACGTCTTCACTGCTGAAATCGAAGCTCCACTCGTTGCGCAGGCAAGAGAAGCCGGCCAATTCGTTATTATCAGTATAAACAACGAATACGCCGAGCGGATTCCTCTGACAATCGCCGGAGCCGACCCGGAAAAGGGCACCATCCGCCTCATCTGGCAGCGTGTCGGCAAAACCACTGCCGAATTGGCTGATTTGCAGCAGGGTGACGAAATCGCTAACGTCGCAGGGCCGTTGGGCAAGCCAACTCATCTCGAAAACTTCGGCACCATTGTCTGCGTTGGCGGCGGCATCGGCAATGCACCCTTGCTGCCCATCGCAAAAGCCCTGAAGGCCCAAGGCAACAAAATCATCAGCATCCTCGGGGCAAAAAACAAAGAGCTGCTCATCCTCGAAGAGGAATTCGCACAGATAAGCAGCGAATTGATAATCACGACCGATGACGGCTCATACGGACGAAAAGCACTGGTAACCGAACCATTGAAAGAGCTTTGTCAGCGCAGCCCAAAGCCGGACCAGGTCTTTGCAATTGGCCCGGCTATAATGATGAAGTTCTGCTGCGAGGTAACAAAACAGTTTAATATACCTACACAAGTATCGCTCAACACCATTATGGTTGACGGCACCGGTATGTGCGGCGGCTGCCGAATCGAATTTGACGGTCAGCCGAAATTCGTCTGTGTTGACGGACCGGAATTTGACGGGCACAAAATCAACTTCGATTTGATGATGAAAAGATTGAACGCCTATAAAGACCAGGAACAAAAAGCACACGAACAATATAAAAAACACCGATGTAAAATAGACCTGTATAAACAGAAGACAGAAGACAGAAAACAGAAGACAGAGGACAGAAGACAGAGGACAGAAAAAACTGACATCTGACTTCTGACTTCTTCAAAAGCAGCAGATACCGTTGGCAATTGTTAGGGATTCCTTATAGTGACAGACAAAGAAAAACAGCAACTTCTCCAACAACTCTTAGAAAAGCAAAAAACCGATAAACTCAAACCAACCGACAGATACGAAATACCCCCGCAGGATATGCCCGAACAGGACCCCATCACCAGGAGGGGTAACGTCAACGAAGTTGCAACCGGCTACACTGAAACCCACGCTCGGCTGGAAGCTATGCGCTGCCTCCAGTGCAAAAAGGCCCCTTGCATTATCGGCTGTCCGGTACAAATCAGAATAAGAGACTTTATTTCTGCCATTGCTGATGGCCACTACCAGAAAGCCCTGGATATTATAAAGGAAAATTCACTATTGCCCGCTGTTTGTGGCCGAGTGTGTCCGCAGGAAGTCCAGTGCCAGCAAACATGCACAGTCGGCTTAAAATTCAAAGACCCCACAAAAGCCGTTTCAATCGGCCGGCTTGAAAGATTTGTCGCCGACTTCGACCAAAACGTCGGCAGCGTCCCGGCCGTCGCAGCCGAGACCGGAATGAAAGTCGCCGTAATCGGCTCGGGACCCGGCGGTATCGTTACCGCCGCTGACCTCAGAAGGGCAGGCCACGACGTTACGATATTCGAGGCCTTTCATAAGACGGGCGGCGTGATGGTTTATGGAATCCCCGAATTCAGACTACCTAAAGCCATTGTGCAAAAGGAAATCGACATCCTGACCAAAATGGGTGTCAAAATCATCTGTAACTTCATTGTCGGCAGAACAAGAACCATCGAGCAATTGCTCAAAAAGGACGGCTTCGATGCCGCCTATATCGGGGTTGGAGCAGGCCTGCCAAGGTTTATGGGCATCGAAGGCGAGTCCCTTATCGGAGTATTTAGTGCCAACGAATATCTCACACGCGCAAATCTTATGAAGGCATACGACTTCGGCTCCGGAGCTGACACACCAATCGCCCTCTCAAGGAAAGTCGCCGTTATGGGCGGCGGCAATGTCGCTATGGACTCAGCAAGAACAGCACTCAGACTCGGAGCCGAAAAGGTCTATCTGGTCTATCGAAGAACCGAAAAGGAAATGCCCGCTCGAATCGAAGAAGTCCATCACGCACAGCAAGAAGGAATCGAATTTCACATATTACAAAGCCCAAAGCGAATAATAGGCGACCAGAACAGCCGTGTTATTGCCATCGAATGTCTCAAGTATCGGCTTGGTGAACCGGATGACTCCGGCCGACGCCGGCCTATCCCCATAGAAGGCTCGGAGTTTAGAATTGACGTTGACACTTGTATAATAGCCATCGGCAACATTGCAAATCCGTTGATTCGCCAGACGACCCCCGGCCTGAAGTTCAACAAGTGGGGCAATATCGTTGTTGACGAGGAAACTATGGCCACCTCGGTACCGGGCGTTTACGCAGGCGGAGACATCGTCTCAGGTGCCGCAACCGTCATCCTCGCAATGGGCCAGGGCCGAATCGCCGCAGCAGCTATAAACGACTATCTGGCTAAAAAGTAAAATCCCCAAAGCCGAGCCATCCAAGTCGGCTATTTCGCTTCTGTTCAAAATCATTGGGGTAATTGTCAATTCAAAATCGAGTATGACTGCGGATGAGCCGCTATTTCTGGAGCTTTGTCACCGGCCTTGCTGAATTTCCTAATAATTTCTTTTATCTTATCTTCTCTTAATTTCTTTAATTCTTCCGTCAGATCACTTTCTCGCAGCATAAATTCAATAAAATACTTATCTTCACCCTGGCCCATGGGGATGCTTATTTTGCCGACATAACCTTCGCTGGCACCGCCGCTACTTTTGGTTTTTGCAGGAATTACTACTTTTCGGCGATGTTTCGGTCCATGTACATTAATTTGGTTTTGATCGGCATAAAT
This sequence comes from uncultured Pirellulales bacterium, assembly GCA_964438965.1. Lineage (GTDB taxonomy): Bacteria > Planctomycetota > Phycisphaerae > Sedimentisphaerales > Anaerobacaceae > NIOZ-UU13. The sequence continues at coordinate 4,845 of CAYTND010000057.1, read as the reverse complement.
GTTTATCTCTCCATCTACAGAATTTACTATATTTCGCAGGGCCTGCCTAAGCTTTATGTTTTGCATGTTAACGACTATTTCCTCTTCCAACCACATAGGGTTGCTCTTGTTTACTAACAGATCCATACCGACCCAACCGGAAAGCCTTTGAAGTATCACAGCCGCCGTTTCATCTTTAAAGGAAATATCAACCACCTGATCAAGCTTCGCTTCTCGAAAATCCTCATCATTAACCATTTTTATTACAGAAGGCTGATTAGGAAAATCCATTCCCGAAAGATACCACCTTGGTGTCCTGTACTTATCGCCCACCTGCTCTAATATAACAGTAAAAGATACAGGTACCATTCCCTTGTCAGTTGACATCGTTTTAAATATTTCAGATATTCTTTTGGGTGTGTCATACGGCAAAAAAGAGATCCCTTCAAACATATTCCTTATCATATCCAGGATATTCTCAGCTGAAAACCCGGGGCCAAATGAAAATTTCACGGTATAGATGTTCTTAAGCATCTTAAGCTGTTCAGCATTTGGTCTGCCAAGAATATGTTCCAGCTCCGCGCGCGGATATATCGTAATTTCCTCATCACCTACTACGTAGCGCATGAAAAATGCGTTCAGCATCTCTGTTAAACAGTCTGACAGAGATCCTTTAAGCGATGCCGACAATCTTGTGGCTTCACCCTGGGGCAGTTTCCATCGAGCTTCATCGGACAAAACAATCTCAACACCTGTGATCTGCTTAATCTTTCCCAGGGCTTCGGTGATAGTAACATTCTTAAGTTCAAACTCACCTTGCTCCCTACTTAGCCTGGCCAGCAATTCTTGCCTGTCAGCCTGGGCATAACTGGTTGAGATGCCAATTATAACAATCGCAACAACCATTTTTCTTAAATTAATCGCCTTCATTTTTTGTCTCCTTTATTTTGAGAGGTTTCATTTACATTAAACATGCAAAGTCAGCTTCGTCTCTGCTTTGCCCATTATCTGCTACTTTCGGTTCACTTGAACGAATGATAATCCAGCTCGACCGGTCTTTTTCCTGATTGGTCTGCTCGTGGGAATCAAGTATCTTGACTTTGGCTGAGCCATTACTGTCAACAAATGTTCCTATTGCTTTTGGGCCATTCTCAAATCGTACGGTCGTCGGGGTATCAGTTTTTAATATTACGGAGATAAACACAACCGCCGCTACCGCAGCAATTCCGGCGGCTATCTTAAATACACGTCTGTACGAAATCATAGATATTTTATTATGGCTGGCCTGGTCCAGTCTTTTCGATATTGATATCTGTAATCGGTCCCAGTTAACGCCGGCCAACTGTTCACTCTCATTTTGCCTGAGAAGCATATCTATTTGTTCTTTTTCATCTTTCATTCCAGATACTCTTTAAGTAATACCTTCAATTTTTGCCTTGCCTTGAATACATGCCACCTTACCACCTCAGCGGAACAGCCCATAATCTCGGCGACTTCATCTCGCGGCAAATCCTCAATTCCAAACAGCGCAATCGCCTGTGCCTGTTTTTTCGAGAGCTTTAACATCGCCCGCTGGATTGCTTCTTTTAATTCTTTACCGACTTCTCTTTCTTCCGGGGAGAAAGCCTTTTTGCTCTCACAGTCTCCGGAAATCTTTACTTTTTCCGCTCTGCCTTTGGCGGCTCTTCGCTGACTGATAGCTGTGTTGGCAATAATGCGAAAAAACCATGCCTCGAACCGCTTCGGCTCCTTTAATTTACCAATATTCAAATAAGCCTTAAAAAAGCCATTCTGAACAGCCTCAGCCGCCTCATTTGCATTACCCAACATCCTGACAGCCACCTGCATCGCCCGCCGTTGATACAATCGCATAATCTCATCAAACGCACCTCTATCCCCGGCCTGGCTCGCCTTAACCAGTCTCTCAATATCACTGGTTTGGTCTTTCAAACTGTCATTCACTAATACTTCCTCACTCTTATAGACTCACCAATTCCACAAACGTTAGTAAATTTACATAAAAATTTTTTACCTGTGGGTCTGTTTTTTCATTTTGGAATAGTTTTATCCGGAACATTTCCATCTTCGAAGTGCTTATCACACAAGCCATATCCACCTTATTAAAATGTCCTGTTCGTATTTGACAACTTGGCTTTTCTTCAGTATTATTCTCTTTTTATTAATTTCTGGCAATCTTAATAAGCGAATTAAAGCCGACGTTGAACACAAGACACGAATATGCAAATTAGGCCGTTCGAAGCATTCAGGTTTGATAAAGCAGTAGTTGGCGATGTGGGTAGCTGTATTGCTCCTCCTTACGATGTTATCAGCGACGCCCAGCAGGAACTGCTCTATAAAAAGAGCAAACATAATATCGTGCGCATAATCAAAGGAAAGACAACCGCCTCTGATAACGGCGACAATAATCAATACACAAGGGCCGCCGACTATCTCAACAACTGGATAAAGCAAGGCGCATTAAAGCAGGACACCGCTGAGACTATCTATGCTTATGTTCAGGACTTTGAGCTGGCCGGCGCAAGTTACGAGCGCTTCAGCTTCATCGCTTCGGCTAAGCTCGAAGAATTCGGAAAAACAGTCAGACCTCACGAACAGACCTTTGACAAGCCAATGCTCGACAGACTCAATCTCAAAAGAGCAACCAAAGCCGGGTTTGGTTTGGTCTTGATGCTTTACGAAGATGAGCAAAAAATCGCAGACAAAATCATAAAACAGGCCGTTACTACGGAATCACTTATCGACTTTATCGATGAACAGAATGTACGGCATCGTCTCTTTACGATAACCGCCAAAGAAGATATTGAGCAAATAGTGAAAATGATGAACGACAAAAACTGCATCATAGCTGACGGCCATCACCGCTACACGACGGCTTTGACTTACTCTAAGGAAAGCGGCAATACGACGGCTGAGTATCAAATGCTCGCCTTTGCCAACACATTTCAGAAGGGTTTGATAGTTTTAGCTACCCACCGGCTTGTAGGCGACCTCGAAAACTTCCGTTATGAAAAACTGATTACCGAGCTAAAAGAAAACTTCGAGCTTACCGGGTTACAGTTTAATTCACCTCAGACCAAAATGGATGCAAGGCAAAAGATGCTCGCGCAAATGAAGACCGAACACAACAACGATAAAAACGCATTTGGGATATACTGCTCAAACAACGCCTTTTACGTTGCCGCCTTGAAGGACAAACAGGCGATGGACCCGGTCATGCCCGGTATGAGCTTAGCCTGGAGGTCGCTTGATGTCTCTATCCTGCATAAACTTATCCTGGAAAAATTGTTAGGCATTGACGAAGAGAGGTTAGCCAAAGGCGAAAACCTTCAATACGTGAAAGATACCCCCAATGCAATTGACCAGTCAATCTCTGAGGTTGATGCAGGGCACAAACAGGCAGCCTTTTTTATGAACCCTGTAAAGATGCAGCAGTTAATAATGGTTACGGACGCCGGCGAAAGAATGCCGCAAAAGTCAACTTACTTTTATCCAAAAGTATATACAGGCCTGACGATTCAAAAACTGTAATTGTTTTTTGGGGAGACCATATATGGTAGATTGGAAAAACCCACCGAGATTATTCATTCCCGGACCGGTAAAGGTCAACGAAGACGTCCTACAGCAGTTAGCACGCCCGACACTCGGACATCGCGGCAAAGAGTATGCTCAACTGCACGGCGAAACAGTCGATATGCTTAAAAAAACCCTCTTTACCGGCCAGAATATTTTTCTCTCTACCTCCTCAGCCTCGGGGATCTGGGAAGCTGCCATTCGCAACTGTGTTGGTCTTGACGAAACCGTTCTGGCCACCTGCTGCGGCGCCTTCAGTGACAAATGGGCAAGTGTAGCTAAGAGCTGCGGCAGAAATGTTGAAGAGCTGAAGGTCGAGTGGGGCAAACCCATCTTGCCTGAAATGATTGACGAAAAACTCGCTACCGGTAAATACCCCGCTGTTACCCTCGTTTATAACGAGACAAGCACCGGCCTGACAAATCCGGTCTATGAAATCAGCAAAATGATGAAGGAAAAATACCCGGATGTCCTTGTTTTCGTCGATGCGGTCAGTGCGATGGTTGCTCTTCCTTTGCATTTTGACGAGCTTGGCTGGGACGTAACATTCGCCTCGGTCCAGAAGGCATTTGCAATTCCGCCGGGCTTAGCTGTAGCTGCGGTCAGCAACAAAGCTCTGGAAAAAAGCGCCAATGTCCCCGACCGGGGTTATTACTTCGACTTCCAGGCTTTCGCAAAAATGGCGGCGAAAAGTCAAACTCCCACAACGCCCAATATCCCTCATATTATGGCTTTGAACTACCAATGTGAGAAGCTGCTCGCAGAGGGTATGGACAATGTCTGGAAAAGACATAAACAAATGGGTGATTTTGTAAGGGCCTGGGCCAGGGAAAAATTCGACCTATTCTGTGATGAGAAGTATGCCTCAGATACTCTCACAGCAGTCAAGAACACCCGCGGCATCAACGTCGCCGAAACTATCAACACAATACAGCAAAAGCACAACACTATTTTCGGAAACGGCTACGGCAAGCTAAAAGAACAAACCTTCCGAATCGCTCACATGGGTGATATCACTCTCGACGACCTAAAAGAGATCCTCACCTGGATTAATGACGAAATCGGCTAAGCCCACCTTTGTCATTCTGAGCGAAATGAGCCTTTAGCCCTGAGCGCAGCCGAAGGGGAAGAATCTCATATTTAACCCCAGGTTTTACCTGGGGTTTTTTATGCACACCTTGCAATAAGCCAACATCACGACGTCATGTGATAGCTGAATTCAAGCACCTTCGGCTCAACCAGTTTTTTGTAATCATCCATGCTCATCCGTATCGC
>CAYTND010000056.1:0-9583 GCA_964438965.1 uncultured Pirellulales bacterium | reverse complement strand
ATACAGTGCGTTGGCTCACGCGATGAATCGAAAGGCATTCCTTACTGCTCTAAGATATGCTGTATGTACACGGCCAAACACACGCGTCTCTACAAGCACCGGGTCCACGACGGGCAGGCCTATGTCTTTTACATGGACATACGGGCCGGCGGCAAGGGGTACGAGGAGTTCGTCAAGCACGCACAGGTAGATGAGGGCACTGTTTATCTGCGTGGCCGCGTTTCGAAGATCTACGAGCGTAATGACAAGCTGATAGTGAGGGGGGCGGACACGCTTTCCGGAAATCAGGTGGAGATTCCGGCGGATATGGTGGTTCTGGCCTGTGCGATTGTCCCACAGCATGGGACCGAGGAATTCATGCGGAAATTGCGTGTAGGAATCGGCGAGAACGGATTTCTGGCCGAGGCGCACGTAAAGCTCAAGCCGGTCGAAACGAGCACGGCGGGCATATTCGTGGCCGGCGCCATCCAGGCGCCGAAGGATATTCCCGACACCGTTGCCCAGGCGGGTTGCGCCGCATCCAAAGTCCTCAATCTTTTCTCCAAAGATACTCTCACCTCCGAGCCAATCGTTGCTTGGGTCGATGAAGAGTTGTGCAGCGGCTGCGGCCTGTGCGTCGGAGCTTGTGCATACGACGCACGAAAAATGGACGATAAGAAGCACGTGGTGGTCGTGGAAGATGTCCTCTGTCAGGGCTGCGGCGCCTGCCGGGCCGCCTGCCCGAGCAGCGCCTGCGAACTGAAGAACTTCCGGACTGAGCAATTTATTTCGATGGTGGATGCTATCACGTAGCGACATTTATCGCGTTTTGGGAAAAGCAAATGATACAAAAAGTGAGCAGTAAAAGCAGCAATGGCAAGATAGGGGCTGTGATGGTTCTCGGCGCAGGTGTGGCCGGAATACAGGCTTCTCTGGATTTGGCGGATATGGGCTACAAGGTGTATCTTGTGGAGGACAAGCCGAGCATCGGTGGTGCAATGGCTCAGCTCGATAAGACTTTTCCTACTAACGATTGTGCAATGTGCCTGTTGTCGCCCAAGCTGGTGGACACCGCCAGGTACCCCAATATCGAGATTATTACCAACGCCGAATTAGAGAAAGTAGACGGGCAGGCAGGCAATTTCACTGTAACAATCAACAAAAGGCCTCGTTATATAGACGAAGAAAAATGTACCGGCTGTGGAACCTGCACTAATAACTGTCCTGTACGGAACATTGCCCATTTCGAAGAGGTGGACGAGCTTGAGAGCGTGCAGTTAAGCACCGAAGAACATCAGAGTCTTCGGGACATCCTTGCCAAGCACGAGGCCGAACGCGCAGCGGTAATTTCGGTACTCCAGGACATCAACGCTCGCTATAAATATTTGCCGGAAAATGTTCTGCGTCACACAGCGCGGGCTTTGGATATACCATTGAGCCGAGTTTATAACATCGCCACCTTCTATAATGCCTTCAGTCTGGTGCCAAGAGGCAAACATATCATCCAAGTCTGCATAGGGACTGCTTGCTATGTTAAAGGTGGTACAAAGATCATCGAGGCTGTTCAAAGAGAGTTGAACATAGAGGTTGACGAAACTACTGAAGATTTAAAATTTAGCTTAGAGACTGTTTCCTGCCTCGGCTGCTGTGGGCAATCTCCGGTGGTGAGAATCGATGAAGATATATATGGATATGTTAGCCAAAGAAAGATTCCGGAAATACTGGCGAACTACGAATAATTAGTAAGTAGTGAAATGGTAAGTGATTACAAGTAGTGAGATTAGGATGAAAACGGGATGGCGAAGTTAAAACCAGAGGACTTGGAGAAGATTACAGAGAAGATTAAAAGGACAATCCTTCTGAGGGAAGGTGAGGGCCGGGTAAGAGTCATAGTGCATATGGGAACCTGCGGGATAGCGGCCGGTGCAAGGGCAATTATGAGAGCGTTGCTGGATGAAATCGAGGCCAAAGATACAAAAGATGTTATGATAACAACCTCAAGTTGTGCCGGCCTGTGTAGTCGAGAGCCAATGATTACAGTGGAACTGAAGGACCAACCCCCAGTCAAGTATGTTGACCTAACTTCGGAGAAAGTCAAGGAAATCTTCTCCAAACATGTTCTCGGCGATGAGATAGTAACCGAATATGCTTTAGCTATGGGAAGCGAGAGGATGCTTTAAGAAGGAGACTTAGAGGAAGATGGCCTACCGCGGTAATGTTATGATATGTACGTGTACCAATTGCATCTCCAATGGCGCCTTGGGGGTGAAGGAAGCGTTGGAGACGGAGATAGTAAAGCATCATTTAGAGAATGACGTCCAAGTGGTTCCGACTGGGGCCAGCGGTCTTTGCGTAAAGGGGCCAATTCTGATTGTTCAGCCTGAGGGAATTTTCTATCAACTTCTCACGGTCAAAGACGTGCCCCGTCTGGTCGAAGAACATTTCCTCAAAGGTAGACCGGTTGAGTCTTTAATGTATGTGCTTCCGGGAGAAGAGACACCAATCCCGAAGATGAAAGACATTCCCTTTTTCAAGAATCAGAGACTAATCGCCCTTAGAAACCGGGGTCTCATAGACCCTGATAGAATTGAGGAGTACATTGCCCGAGACGGCTATAAAGCGTTGTCCAAAACCCTTACTTCAATGACTCCCGAAGAAGTGATACAAGAGGTCAAAGATTCCGGCCTTCGCGGCCGGGGAGGGGCAGGTTTTCCCACCGGCCAGAAGTGGGAACTCTGCCGGAGGTCCGTTGAAACCCCTAAGTATATCATATGCAACGCTGATGAAGGCGACCCGGGTGCATTTATGGATAGGAGTATTATTGAGGCTGATCCGTTCTCGATTCTTGAAGGAATGGTCATTGGCGCATATGCCATGGGAGGAACGCACGGCTACATATACATAAGAATAGAGTACCCACTGGCCATAGAGCGAATAATAAGTGCCATTGAACAAGCCAGGGAATATGGATTATTAGGAGAAGATATCTTTGGCCACGGGTTTAACTTCGATATCGAAGTCTTCCAGGGAGCTGGTGCATTTGTCTGCGGCGAAGAGACTTCTCTGATACACTCTATCGAAGGAGTACCTGCCGAGCCGAGGATACGACCTCCCTTTCCTGCTCAGTGTGGCCTCTGGGGCAAACCGACCAACATTAACAATGTGGAGACCTGGGCCAATGTGCCCGTAATAATCAATTGGGGAGCCAAGTGGTTCGCAGAAATTGGAACTGAAACAAGTAAAGGGACAAAAGTCTTTTCCCTGGCGGGAAATATAAACAATGCCGGTTTGGTGGAAGTGCCCATGGGAATAACTTTGCGGGAGATAGTCTATGATATTGGAGGAGGAATTCCCAAAGGAAAGGAACTCAAGGCTGTACAGACGGGCGGGCCTTCCGGTGGATTCATCCCCAGCGACTTGCTCGACCTGCCGGTGGATTATGACCGCTTGCAGGAGGCAGGGGCCATCATGGGCTCGGGGGGTATGATTGTGGTGGACCAGGACACCTGCATGGTGGACATCGCTAAGTATTTTCTCGACTTTCTCAGCAGCGAGTCCTGTGGTAAGTGCACAACCTGTCGCGAGGGTGTCGGCGCGATGCGTAGTATCTTGGCCGATATTAGTAGTGGCCAGGGCGAGCCGGAGCACATTCAACTTTTGGAGGACTTAGCCGAGGCCGTCAAAGATGCTTCACTTTGCGCTCTTGGCGGCACGGCACCGAATTCTGTGCTGAGCACGTTGCGTTATTTCAGGGATGAATACGAAGCACATATAAATGAGAAAAGATGCCCGGCTGGGGCGTGTCGTGCGTTAATCCACTACCGGATTGATGCGGACAAGTGCAAAGGATGTATGTTATGCAATAAACAATGCCCCCAGGATGCGATTGACGGAGAGCCAAAAGGGGTGCAAATCATAGACGACGAAAAGTGTATCAAGTGTGGCGTCTGCCTTGAGTCATGTAAATTCGAGGCAGTGGTGGTCGAATGAGGACGGACTCACTATTGTATTGTGTGCGGGAAGACCGCAGTCTAAGTTTAAGAACAGGAAACAAGAAAGGAATGTATTAAGGAGAAAGAACATGGTAAGAAGAAACCGTCACATTTATTATTGTCTGTTTGTCGTACTTTGTGTTCTTCTGGCCGGGGGCTCGGCGTGGGGCAAACCTTCCGGCCTAAATAACATCGTGACCACGGACATAGTCCCTGAGAATGTCCTGGTCCTGCAAACTTGGGGGAATTTTGCTGGGGGCGAGCATCCTCAAGAATTCACCGGGTTCAAGTACGGGCCATTCAAGGATATGGAGATCGGCATTGACTGGAAAGCTAATGACGTTGCCCATAGCCACGCTGTGTCTCAGGCCAAGTATGCATTTGACATAAAAGGGGATGCGTTGAGGGGAGTGCTCGGGTTTTACGACCTCTCCGACAATCGCGAGCACAACGGGTATTTTTTCCCGTATGTGGCCACGAGCCTGGATGTTAAGGTCCTCAGACTGCATTTTGGATACGGTCCCCAGGCCCATAATGAGGCGTTTTTCGCGGGTGTCGATAAGACGGTTACTTTTCTCGATCGGACTTTGCAATTAAGAGCTGATGCCATACAGATCAACGATAAGGACGATATGCTTTTTAGCGCCGGCTTTCTTTATGAGCTGGGACGCCGGACCGACAGCAACAAAAGGCCACGAACCGGCCTGGCAGGAATTTTGGACAATATCGCCAAAAACCTTGTAGTGGAAAGTTGGGTTTCAAAGCCCTCCACCGGAGATAAGGAAGTGTACACATTGCTGATAGACTACGTGATTAGATTCTAAGTTGTTTCGGCGAGAAGCTGGGAGACCGAGTTTATGAAGTTGCAGCAGGTTAAAGAGGCATTAGAGGCTGAAGTCTTAGTCGGCGAGGAGAGCCTGGATATCGACATTACAATGGCGTGTGGTGCAGATTTGTTGAGCGACGTGCCGGCTTTCACTAAGTCCGAATCGCTGCTGCTCACCGCTCTGACGCATCCACATGTACAGTTTGTTTTCGAGCATAAGCGGGACGGCGTCGTTGTGTGTCAATGGAATAATAATATACATACGAATTCGACAAGGGAATAACCGATAGTGAAGCTGACCATTAACAACCAACCTATTGAAGTGGAAGAAGAGACAACTGTTCTGGAAGCTGCCCAGGTTTTGGGTATCAAAATACCAACCCTTTGTCATCATAAGGTCCTGAGTCCGTATGGCGGCTGCCGTTTGTGCCTGGTGGAGCTGGACGATAGGGGGCGCAGGCGAATCCAGACCTCCTGTATTTATCCTGTTCAAGAAGGGCTTAAGGTGTTTACCGACACTGAACGGGTCATCAAAGCTCGTAAAGTGGTTCTGGAATTATTGTTGGCACGCTGTCCGGAGTCGGAAGAAATTAAGTCCATAGCGGCTGAGTTCGGTGTTACCGAGACACGAATCAAGAAGCAAGACGAAAAGTGCATTCTCTGCGGTCTTTGTGTGCGGATGTGTAACGAGCGTATGGGCAAGTCGGTCATAGGTTTTGCTAATCGAGGTGTTGAACGGAAGGTAATGTCGCCCTTTGATGCTAAGAGTGAACTTTGTATGGGCTGCGGTGCGTGCGCCTTTATTTGCCCGACCGGGGCCATAAAGCCGGAAGATTTTTGTGAGAGAGGAATCTCTGTACTGCCGTCTGAGTTTGATTTCGGTCTGGGCGCACGTCCGGTGGTAAGCGTTGCCTTTCCCCAAGCCGTTCCGAACACTCCTTCGATCGACAAGGAGCACTGTGTTTATTTCCAGGCTGGCAATTGCCGAACATGTGAGAGTGTCTGTGACGCTAAAGCCATCGATTTTGAACAGCAGCCCGAGGAACTCAAGCTTCAGGTTGGGGCTGTCATATTGGCACCCGGCTATGAGAGGTACTATCCGGATAACCGGCTTGAATACAATTATCAGCGTCTGGCAAATGTGATGACAGCACCGGAGTTCGAGAGGATGCTGAGCGCTTCGGGCCCCTATCACGGTCATCTGGTCAGGCCGTCCGACCACAGGGAGCTAAAGCGTATTGCCTTTCTTCAGTGTGTAGGTTCACGTGATTTAGAGTGCAATCAATACTGTTCATCGGTGTGCTGTATGCACGCCACAAAGGAAGCGATTGTCGCCAAAGAGCATTCAGAAGGTGAGCTTGAGACAGACATCTATTTTATGGATATGCGTGCATTCGGCAAGGGGTTCGACCGTTACTACGAGCGGGCAAAGAATGAATATAATGTTTCGTATCGCAGGTGTCGGCTTCCGGTGGTAGAGCAAGCTGACGGCAGTGAAGAACTGCTACTGAGCTATTTGGATGAGCAGGGCAGCTTGAAGAAAGAACGTTATGACGTTGTTGTGCTCTCAACGGCACTGGTCGCACCTAAAAATGTCAGCCGGCTCAAAAAGGCTGCGAATTTAAATCTCAATAAGTACAATTTCATAGATACAAAGCCTTTTGCCAGTGAAGATACCAGCCGTGAGGGAGTTTTTGTCTGTGGTGCTGTAAGTGAACCCAAGGATATCCCTGAGACGGTTATTCAGGCCAGTGCCGCTGCAGGCCGTGCTTCCGAGTTGCTTGCTGAGGCAAGGGGGACACTTATCGAGGAGAAGGAGTATCCTCTCGAAAAAGACATCAGCGAAGAGCCACCACGAATCGGAGTGTTTGTCTGCCATTGTGGAATCAATATCGGCGGAGTAGTCGATGTAGAAGGTGTTGTCAAGTTTATCAAGGATATTCCCAATGTTGTCCATTGCGAACACAGCCTATATACCTGTTCCCAGGATAACCAGCAAAAGATAAAAGAGACGATTAAAGAGCATCGTTTGAACCGAATTGTAATCGCATCCTGTACTCCGCGAACACATGAGCCTCTCTTCCAGGACACGATTCGCGAGGTTGGTCTCAATCCGTTCCTGCTTGAGTTCGTAAGTATTCGCGAGCACTGTTCATGGGTGCATATGACTGACAAGATTCGTGCCACACAAAAAGCTAAAGAGCTTGTTGCAATGGCGGTATCAAAAGCCGGGTTGCTCCGGCCGGTTCACAACTCCTCGTTCTCTGTTCGCAGCGAAGCGATGGTTGTCGGGGGCGGAATAGCCGGCATGACAGCAGCGCTTTCTCTGGCAGAGCAGGGATTTGAGGTTCACCTGGTAGAAAAGGAAAAAGAACTTGGCGGAAACCTGCGGAAGCTTCACTTTACAGTTTCTGGCCATGATCCACAGGAACTGTTGAGGCACACTATCGAGCAGGTTGAGGGCTGCAAGAAGATTCATCTCCACCTGGATACCAGCATCGAGGAATTCTCGGGTTACATGGGCAATTACCAAACCACACTTGTCGGCACAAATGGCCAAGCCAAAAAAACAGTCATCGAATACGGTGCTGCGATTATCGCAACAGGTGCTGCGGAACGTGAAACAAACGAATACCTGCATGGTCAGTCCGATCGTGTTATTACACAAAAAGAATTGGAGAAAAAGCTATCCGATGAAACTGAACGTGCGACGGTTACTTCGGCACAGACTATCGCAATGATACAATGTGTGGGTTCACGAGAGGAAGACACGATGTATTGTGGCAGAGTCTGTTGTACACAGGCGATCAAGAACGCACTCAAAATCAAACAGATTAATCCCAAAATCAACGTGGTTATTTTCTACCGCGACATCCGTACTTACGGTTTCCGCGAACAGTATTATCAGGAGGCCAGAGAGCAAGGGGTTGTCTTCGTTCGTTACGAGTTGGAAAACAAACCTAAAGTTACTGCTGGTCAAACCTCCCAGGATCCTCTGCAAATCGAGGCATACGATCCGGCTCTGGGTCAAAAACTTTGCCTGACTGTTGAGATGCTCATTCTGAGTACTGGAATTGCCCCCCGAGCAGACAGTGAGTCTCTTGCTAAAATATTCAAGGTGCCGCTTGACCAGGATGGTTTCTTCTTAGAGGCACACATCAAGCTGCGTCCTGTTGATTTTGCGACAGATGGAATTTATCTTTGCGGTCTGGCTCACTCTCCCAAGTTTGTTGGCGAGGCTATTTCGCAGGCCCGTGCTGCCGCTGCCAGAGCGGCGACACTACTTAGCCAGGGAACAGTTCAGGCCAAGGGTCGCAGAGCGGAAATAAAGGAACGGCTCTGCGCCGGATGTGGTCTCTGTGTTGGCATCTGCCCCTATAGCGCTCGAGAAATCGATCCGGAAAAGAGAATTGCTAAAGTGATTGAAGTGTTGTGCCAGGGCTGCGGTGCATGTGCAGCCGTATGTCCGAATGCCGCCACCAAGCAGGTTGGATTCGCTAAAGAGGAGGTACTGGCGGCAATTGACTCCTTAACATAAACGAAAAAGACATTATGGAGCTTGACAATGTCCGAAGAGTTTGAACCAAAAATAATTGCGTTTCTTTGTAACTGGTGTTCTTATGCCGGCGCCGATCTGGCGGGGACTTCGAGAATGCAGTACCCACCAAATGTTCGAATCATACGGCTGATGTGTAGCGGAGGCCTTGACCCACTCTATGTTTTTCGGGCCTTGCTGGGTGACTGCGACGGCGTGTTAATAGGCGGCTGTCATCCTGGCGATTGTCATTACACAAACGGTAACTATAAAGTCAGACGCCGTGTCGCTGTGCTAAAAAGCATTCTACGCGAGCTTGGTATTGGCGAGGACAGGGTCTGGCTTCGCTGGATTAGTGCCAGTGAAGGTGGCCGATTCGCCGAAACTATCCATGAAATGGTGTCGGAACTTAAGAAAAAAGGGCCTAATACTCTGGCTAAATCCTGGGCAATATGAACTGAGGAGAAATAACGGTGGCAATAGAAGTCAAAAATAACAATCCAGCCGAAGCAATCCGAGAATTGCTTCGTTCGATGCTTGATAAGGGACTGGTGAGTGCTATTTTGGTGCCTCAGGAAATTCCTTCAAAGAAAACTGTTGTTCAGACACTTGTGCGAGACTCATCTAAGCTTGAATCGGTGAATCCATTGGCGCCGGTCTTTGGTGTAAATTCAGCCCGTATCGTAGTGAAGATGTGCGTCGCACTGATGTCAGCAGCCCCAGTGGAATCAGCTATGGAAGAGCAGCCGGAACCGGAGCAAGCTGAACAGTCAGAGCAGACTGAGATTGATAATGATGCGGAGGAGCAGGTATCGCAGGACAAACAAAGTCAACCCGAAGAAGTCCCTGCCGAATCTCAGTCAACTGTTGAAGAACAGTCCGCTGTAACCGAGGAACAATCGGCAGTTTCTCCTATAGCGTTGGTTCTCAGACCGTGTGAGATCCGCGCGCTTGTTGAATTAGTGAAGTTGCAGCAGGTGGATCTAAGTCCGTTTCTGGTTATTGGTGTGGATTGTTGGGGGACATATTCAATCCAGGATTATGCAGCAAAGGTGAAAGAGGGTTCCGGGGATTCGGTAACTGCTGATTTTTTAAAGCAGGTAACATCAGGGAAATTGCCGGATGAACTTCGTGGTGCCTGCCGACTGTGCCAATACCCGGCTCCGACATATGCAGACATAGTAATCCAGCTTGTAGGTGAAGACATCAACAAACAAATTAGCCTTGGTGCAGGGACCGAAAAAGGAAAAG
>CAYTND010000055.1:0-9718 GCA_964438965.1 uncultured Pirellulales bacterium | reverse complement strand
CTGTAACCGGCATCTGAGTTTTCGAAGTACTCTTTGAAACTCTTCAAAATCATCTATATCCTTGATGTATTCGCAGCAACGTTTACATCGTTTTGAAGCAGCATGGGCATCATTGAATTCAATAGGACCGTCAATTTCCCAATCGGCAAAAACAAAGTCAATGTCCAAATCTGCTTTGTTAAATGCCTTCACAAAATATTCTACCTGCTCCTGGATATGAGGTTGCCGGAACTCAAGTGCAAACGGACAACCCATCTTCTTCTTTCCGAATGATGTGTCCCAAAAGTGCTTTCCCTCATCGTCTATGTGCGCTGTTTGTTCATCACCGTTGAAAAAAGAGTAAAGGCAGCTTGTGGCATTGATATTAACCCGTAAATTCAATTTCTTTTGCACTTTAGCAATCATCAGGGATTGGGCTAAGCTTTGTTGGCGATTTCCTGGATTCCAGGAGCTAATAAGCCCTACACCTCGCTTATTTAACTCTTGGACGAACTCTTCTGCTTCTTTCTCGTTTAGCTGGCCTGGGTCCATAGCCTGCCAGAGATAAAGCGGCAGACGCTTGCCCCTGTCGTATTTTAAAGGCTTGGTCGCATCAAGTACTACCTGTATGTGAGAAGGCCATTTAATTGCTGTATTCTCTGCCTTGCTGAGATTAGCAGCAGTCCCAAGCAGGCTGATTGCCATCCAGATTACAAATAATTTATTTAGATTTATTTTAAGTATCATACACTTACTCAAGTCCCTTAAGATTCGATTAGTATAGAACTTCGAAACGTCGGTTAGTGGCATAAACGTGAACACCAAAACCGCGAATTCCGTCATGAATGGCCTTATTTTCAACGATGTGAGCCTCATCCGAATAAAGCCTATATAAGGTCTTACCCTCTATCTCTTCTGGAAGATTATTGACAGTAAAGGCTACACCTTGGGCATGCTCATTGACGCCGATTAGAACCCAGTCTTTATTGGTTTTACGTAACATCAATCTTGGTCCTTGCCCGTCAATTGATCCAAAAGTCTCGTCCGCGATAGCGATTGGTGTACTCTTGGGACGCCTCCCAACAATTCCCGGCTCCAATGCTCGAAGTTCTCTGGCTACTTTCATCAGGTCAGACCACAATGAACTTTCTTTTTCAGTATAATGTGTTCCCCAGTACAGGATTGCGTTAGCTCCATGAACAATTGCATCGTAGGCCATGAAACGGATTTCGGAAAAATTTGGTCGCCGTCCTTTTCTCGGGTCTGGATCATTTTTTCCTTTTTCACTTAGGTCACGCCAACCAAAACCTTGCAGAACCATCCATATCGATTTTCGCGGTGCTGCCTCACGCATCCGATCGGTGTAAGCTCCCACCGCACTGAGATTTGTATCTTTTAGATCACTGTGTCCAGTAGGTGGATTGAAGGGCGAAGGATAAATATCGCAACCAACGGCATCGACGGCTTGATTGTAATTGTTTAATCTACTAACCGAGTTTCGTGGAGCATGATTCTGCCAGATAATGTGTTTTGGATCGAGTTGCTTCACGACTTGACACCCTCGTGTAATTTCATCAGTTAGTTCATCTGCCTGGTCCAAGCATTGCGACATCTTCCAATTTGGATGAGGATTTTTTACTCCCAGTTCTTTCCATAAAGTGTCATACATTTCCTCTGACTGTTTCCACAACCCACGCTCGTTATAATCGTTGGCCTTTCGCAGCAGCGATAGCCATTTGGAGGTATTAGCATCTGTAATCTGATTCTTCGCTTGTTCAATACATTTCCGTAATTCTCGTTGTTGACCGCCAAATATCCAGGGATGACGAGACCACCAGATATTCCAAAGCGCCTCGTCGGGCAATTCCCAAACCAGCAGCGATGGGTGATCTTTGAACTTACTTATGATTTGTTCCAGTCTCTGTTCATTATTATGGTCACTTTCTTTCAGCTTAACAATGGAACCAAGACAAATCCATGCATAGAGTCTGTGCTGATGTACCCGATGCAGAGCATTGATATCCTGTGGCACTCGGACCAAATTGAAACCGTTTCTGGCTATTTCACTGAGTCTTTCATCATCTTTTGGTAGTTCGTACAAGCCGATTATCAATCGGGCAGTACCATCGATTTTTAAAAAACCATCTTGACTAAAACGAAAATCAGCTGCTGGTATTCCGGGTTCAGCAGAAAATTCTCGGCCCTGTGTATTTTGTAGAAACAAACTGACGAGAGATAATAATAAGGGATAGAACAAAACCTTAATGAGTTTAGCGTTATTCATGATTAGATCCTTTATCAGCTTTACATACTTGTTTAATGAGTACAATTTACCAAAAAAGCGACAGTAAGGTAAGAGAGATTATTTACTATTATAGACACATAGGATACCAAGGCTTAAATCTAAAATTTGTTATTGCATCATATAATATTTGAGAAGGTACATTCTTGGTAGTCCTCAGTCTGTATAGAAAATCCCAAGAGAGTAAAATCACTTTATATGCTTATACTTCACTTAATAACAAAATTAAAGGCATGTAAGTCTTTTTATAGGGTGGAACTTCCTTATTTAACATGTTAAATTGGTAATGGACTTGACAATTTGAAGACTTCACCTTTATGAACTAACAATCGTTCAGAGAAAAATATTACTGAAAGAATAATTGTGGAATTAATTGAAATGAAACGAATGACAAAACTCACAAAATTGGCTTTGCTACTGCTTCTTGTTGCACCTATATTAATAACGGCCGGAAAAGATATTTCTGCTGTCTCGGTTACATCAGTATCAATTGCAACAAAGAACCCTCCTCCAACCACTCGAGGCTTCTTGGTCAAGGATGGAAGGCTTTTATTTCCCATTGGCTGTTATGAACTGCCAAAGGACGATGCAGAACTCGAAAAGATGGCCCAATCAGGTATAAATCTCGTGCGTTGCCACAATAAAACTGATTTGGATCGAGCCGCCTCAGTCGGAATACTCGGGTGGATCTCATTACCTATGCAGTCAGGGAGTAGTGACTCATTACGCGAAAAGATAGAATCACTAGTAACACATCCAGCCTTAGCTATCTGGGAAGGGCCTGATGAAATTGTGCATAACTTTACTGCTTGGAGTGGCCTGTACCGTACAAAAGGTATCTATAAATCACCTGATGAATGGAGAAAACAAACTCCCAAGGCCATTGAATATTCTGAAGAACAAGCCAGGCAAATAATTCCTAAACTTCGTGATTCAATCGAGTTGATTCGTACACTTGACCACAATAAACGCCAAATCTGGATTAATGAAGCCGCTCAGAGCGATCTTAAGTTTGTCCGCCAGTATATGAACCACATAGATATAACAGGCTGCGATATCTACCCTGTTCGTGAAGGAAGACGGGATGTGGCTATAGTCGGCGATGCAACTGAGCGATGGAAGCAGGTTGGCCGAAACCAAAAGCCGGTATGGATGGTTTTGCAAGCATTCTCGTGGAGTGAATTAGGAGATTATTATGGCCACAAGACTGTGGTTTATCCATCATTTGCTGAGTCACGTTTCATGGCATATGATGTTATCGTTCACGGGGCAAAAGGGATTCTATATTGGGGTTCACATTACTTGAAATCATCTGAGTTTAGGCAATCTCTTTACGCCTTAACGAGTGAATTGGAAGCCTTGCAGCCCTTCCTCGTAGCCCCTGAGTATCAAAATGCCCGTATTTCACTGATAGAAATGAGTCGGAATTTATCAGAGCGTGGAGTCAAAATGTCTGTCCGTAATGCCGAGGGAGAGTGGAACATCATATTAGTTAACGAAGACAACCGCACGTATATGGGAGTGGAAGTTACAGGCATAGGTGCTCTTGATGGCTGCGATTTGGAATTGCTCTACGGTGAAGAAAAGATAACAGTGGAACAAGGCGGGCTAATCACAAGAATTAAGCCTTTTGAAGTCAAAGTTTTTACCACAAGCCGAAGATGGGAAACAGGTTTGCGTGAGGGAAGAGATTTTCAGAAATAGGAGCACAGTAATAATAATTAATTGCATAAGTTGACCTTCTTGGAGCGGGCTATGAGATAATATATATACGGATCCCAAACTCCGTATCCCCCAAAGAATTATATGACTGATACATTTCTTTTCATCCGGCTACTTAATCCGATTTTTACTTTAAATTTTCAAAAAATATTTGTTTTTCAGCAAAAATTTGAGGTTTGGTGCTTCTATCAATCATCAAATTTGACATCTGTGGAGACAAAATGGAGTCACGAATTTATCAAAGAATTCTGACATTTTTACAGCTCGTGGGAAGGTTGACTTACAGAATTTTTCCTTTCCGCAAACATAATGTGAGGTCAGCTTCCCACATACAATAGGACCAGTCTGCTTCTTCAAAAGTGTAGATCAGAAAGACCACCTTCGACTCGTGAACGGTTTTTTAAAGCTGGTCTGTCAGGTATCGGCCTTTCTCAGCCCCTTGCCCCGCTGAGGATGACTGAAATATTTCCTCGCGGGCGAGGCCCCAGTATGTGAGGTGCTTCGTAAAAACATCTGCAATATCCTTGTCACCATGACGATGACTAATGAAGATTTTGATTGCCATTTTCTATTACCCCCTTTGGGTGTTGATGTTGTAAGTTCTACTTTCCGAGCCACACAACTATTGTTTGTATGGTTTCCGTATAAGCCCTTTCGTCGGGCGTATTTGTCGCATAAATCCCGCTTCAAGCACGATGCCGCCGCCAAAATTCCAATCTGCAAATTCACGGTCACGTAAGGCAACATCTTCTATATCCTGAGGATCAGAAATGACATATGTTCCGGCATAACCAGGGGCCTTTTCGTCGCTCACTGCAGGCGCTGCTGCAGGTTCCACTACCTGCATGACATCTCCCATTTCTCCGGTTGACGCAAAACAGATCACCTTGCCGGTTTTCATTGCCACGAATACACGTCCCTCGGTAACAGCCATTCCGTCGTAGACCGGGGAACCTTCCAGGTGGTATTCACTCAGCTTCCGTCCGTCTTTGCCGTTAACCGCCCACAGCTTAGAGTCGGCACGCCCTTCGAACGGGGCAAGAGGATCTGCCGGGTCAATGGTATCAATTGCCCCGGCGGCAAAGAGGATTTCACCGGCGGCTGCTAAAGCATTGAAGCGTACTGACACATTCTCTGACCAGAGTTCCCTGACCTTATTTTTGGAATCTGAATCGCTTAGCGGGGCCAAACTTGTCTGACGACAGTCAAGATTCCACTCTCCAGCCCACAGCCTGTGGCCCTTGTTCCCACGCTGGAAGCTTTTTGCCGGGCCTTTGCCCAGGTACGCCCGAACTCCGTAAGCCCTCTTGCCGGTGAACACCAGGAGCTGGGACTTCCCTACCGGGCCTACCTCCCAGCTCACGCGATTGAACCAATTCTCATCGCGGAATCCACCGCCCGCGAAGAGATAAGGCATGGGATTCGTGTCGTCGCCGAATACTCTTTCGGCGCGCATGAAGATGCCTGAGCCGGCACTCACCAGAATGTCGGATTTCGTGCCTTGAAGGGTTTTTCTGTCGACAAATATGTCCGGCGGGATCATCTCGTCGGTTTCGGGATCGGGGCTGTAAAGGGTCCGTTTCTTGAGGATATTGCCGGTCACCGGGTCCAGCTCGTAGAGGAATATCCCCGAATCCAGATATGAAGATCTCCCGGCAGCCGCGTAGGCGATGTCGTCTTTGACCAGGATGCTGCCGTGGACGGGCCAGGCTGATTCCAGCTGGTCGCGAGCTCCTATCAGGCGTGCTTCCGGCGCCAGTCGTCGGCGCCACACAAGCCGGCCGTCCGATTCACGCAGGCAATACGCCCAACCGTCTGCTGACCCAAACAACACCAATCCCTTATAGATGGTCGGGGGTGTATCAACGCGTCCTCCTGCGGTGAAGTCCCAAACTTGCCTGCCATTGCTTTCGGTCAGCGCAACAACCCTGTGCTCGTCAATCGACGCGACGAAGACCTTGCCCCCGGTGACAACCGGCGGGGTGAGTTTTCCGCCCACAGCAGCTTCCCAGGATAACTTTAGGTTGTGTGACACAGAAGCTCTCGTCGAGCCGCTGCGGGAAATGTCGTGACGGAAGGTCGGCCAATCATTGGCATTTGCTCTCGCAGCTTTGCCGGCACCGGTCTTTCCATACGCCGGACCGGGCTCAAAAGTCACGCTGCCGAGCGCTTCCGGCGTATCGACATTTACCGCCCTAGGGGCCAATGCGTAGTATCCGTTTAGTTTGGTATTAAGATAGCATATACATGGATTCGGAGTCAGGTAGAGCATCCCGTTGCAGGGCACAAATCCGTACAGACATGCACCGCGCGCCCAGTGATTGAGGCTGTTATGCCCTGTCTCGTAGTTGATGAATTCCGCCCCGCGACGTGAAGCTATGAAAAACCGCTCCGTTGCCTTTGCGCGGTAACAGCGATGGTGGTGATCGGTTTGGAGCGTCTTGTTGGTGGAGAATCTTCGTTTGATTTTGCCGGTCTGCAGATCAAGCCCGATGAGGAAGTAGTCGATGTTTGATTTGTCTAAGCGGTGTCCCGTCCTCCAGTCATTATCCTCGACAACCGTATGCTCGTGAATCCAGACCTTGCCATCGACCACAAACACATCAGGCTGCCAGTTGTGAGACCACCCGCCGTAGGGGTGCTTCCAGAGCAGTTTGCCGTGCGCAGCACTGAAGGCATACAGGGTGCCAGGGAAGCTGTGCCAACCCCTCTTCGGTTCCCAAGTGGGCTGTGCCAGCAGAATCACACCATCCTGGTACACAAGCACGCATTGGTCGCTGTAGCGGATGAAATAACTGGTTATCAGGTATTCCTTGGCCTTGGGACGGGCAATCCGCCAGTTCTGCCGGCCTGTACCCAGGTCCAGGCTCACGATTGCACTTTGATCCATTAGAAACACCTGCTTCTTGCCGGCGACCAGTTCCAGACGCCCAAACGGTGCGGCACCATCGGTCTTTGCCTGAAGCCCGGAGTATGCTCCCTTATCCCAAAGTTTCTTCCCTGACTCCAAATCGATTACGCAGACACTCCTTCTGACAGCCTCCTTTCTGTCTTCGCTCGGTTTGGGGGCTTCATGGCCTATCGACAGGATGAGTTTACCGTCCTGATGGATAATCTCATCGGTGCGCTCCGTGCCCTTGAGAACCCTTAGAACCTTGCCCGTGGCAGCATCGATTTCAGACACCGGAGCACTGAATCCCAAAGTGACGTAAACGCGATCTCCCGCAGCAACAAGACGCTTGGGCAACTGCGGCGGCTGATTAAAACGTCCCTCCCATGCGGTATTCCAGGTTTTCCACCCCCATTCCTTGATGGCCATTTTCCACAGCAGAACTCCGCTAAAGGCATCCCGGGCCACCAGGTACCAGTTATCAGGCAGTTCCCCGGCATTTGCGCTCGTCTGTGCCTCATCCTCGATAATGAACATCCGGCCTCGGGAAGAAACCATGGCGCTGGTGCTCGGTACCAAATTGTGATGGCGCTGCCAGACCGGATCAGCAACCCACTGGATGCGACGAGGGGAGTCAACCACCTTGTCGCGCGCAACTGCATTCCCATCGGCGGAATGCTGCCAGTGCGTCCATTCGTCGATATCGTCAGGCCAGGGCTTGGTTGTTTTTATCCATTTGCCGCCGGACTTGACATAGGCCACTCCCAGCGGTCGCAGCACGCGCATGACTTCGTTCATGGAAACACGATTGGGCTTATCCACAACCACAAGGCCGGCCAGGTTGTCGGCGTAAGGAAGGGCCAGCCCATTCCACGACTGAACAGACACTGGGCCGTAAAGGCCGAGCGATTGAATATAGCGGCGAGCGGTTTCGATGTCCTTCGTGTCGGTATCTAAGCCGTGAACGATATACCGTTCATTGTCCCGCAAGGCGGCCGTCAACCGGCCGTCGCCACAACCAATGTGGACAATCAGTCCACCCTTGACGCCGGTTTGCTCCAGAATTTCCCGGCCGGATTGGCCATGAGCTTCAAGGAATGAATTCGAAGCCAAACTTGTCTGACGACAGTCAAGAATCAACAGCAATATTACGAGTTTACTGAACTGGTCTTTTTTCATCTTATCTATTCCCTTTCACACAACTCATGTTCAAGTCTTTCATTTTTTCAACTACGCTTCAAGTCTTCGATTCATACCCCTCTGGATGGGTGACATCAATTGCCCGGAGGTGTCAGTTGGCATCGATTCAACAGGTATTATAGCATTTGATGGTGCAAAATGCGAATATGGAGCTTTAGAATGTAGGGGCAGCCGACAAGACTGCGATACAGTAGGTGCGTGATGGCGGAAGCCATTACAAGTCCTGCCGTGTCAGATGAGGTAGAGTGCTGCCTGTCTGCCATAATCTCTCGGACCGGTCCCACCAGTCCATCAGGCCCAGTGCGCGCGTTGACGAGCCATTCTGTATGATAAACTTAGCCGACAGTAATGCGGTTACTGCAGCTCAGGAAAGTCACGCCGTGTTAAATTGAGAATGTCACCAAGCGTTGGGGCATAGGGCATGAGGCGTAAGCGGTAGTGATAGGACTTGGCCGGCAAGGTGTATTCAGGGTGCGTTCGCGCACCCCAACTGTCATCGCCACCGACACCCATCTGCTTATAGTCAAGATTGACGGTTATAGTGTCACGCTGAGGCAGTTCGTGAATGTGTTTGGCTTTTTCGAGGTCTCGCATCGTAAAATACCAGGCACTGATGTCAATTGTGGGCATGCCGACGGCGACGAGGCCAACACCTTCGCGGTCGGTCAGGGCCATCCACCGGACGTCTGATTTATTACCGTTTTCCTGAGGCCGGACGTAACGGTGAACGTGCTCGTTGACGTTGCCGGAATAAAGGCCAAAGGCGGCGCCGGTTTTTCTGTCCCAGTAGGTTTCATGTGGTCCGCGGCCGAGCCAGGTTAACTTGTTGAATCGGCCGGGTACGGCCATCTGCATGCCAAACCGCGGCAGGTCGGGCAGGTTATCACCTACCGGGGTGAAGGTTGAATCGATAATAATATCACCATTACCATAAACAGTATAGATAGTCTTATAGGTGGAATTTGTTCCAACGGGGATAGTTGCTTCAGTAGTGATGCGAACAATCTGAGGCTTGATCTGCTTGGCATTTACAGTATTAATGGTCCGATTGGGTCCGGCATTGCGCCAGACACCGAGGCGTTTGGGCATGTCGTTTCCTTCGTCATTGTCGATGGGCACACGCCAAAAGTTGGGGACCAGAGCCGAGGCGATGAGCTGTTTTCCATTGAAGTCGAAAGATTCGAGTGCGCCGGAATCTTTTCCAAACATAAGTTCGAAATCATCGCCTGTTATAGTTATGTTTTGTTCGGTTCGTTTAAGCGTGAGTGTTGGTATTATGTTTGGGTCAACAACCGGTGCCGGTGGAACGTTATAGGGAATCTGGAATTGATCCCAGGCGAGGACGTGTCCACGCTTGGCCCAGGAGGTGTCGGCAGCGAGGGTAAAGACTATCTTAATCCAGTATTCAGCACCGGGCTTTAGGTCTGGTTTTTTAAAGTTGATATTCAGGTTTCGTTGAGCGCCCGGGGCGAGGGATAGTTTCGGTAACGTACCCCTTTTGATTACGAGGCCGTCGGCGACCAGTTCACATCTGATATCAGCAAAATCAAGGTTTAAGAAATCGTACTCGTTGTAGATGCGGAACTTACCGGACAAAATATCGACGGGCAGGACATGGATTCGCT